>NZ_AP019368.1:0-300000 GCF_004295685.1 Fluviispira sanaruensis | reverse complement strand
TGATATTATATTTTGAAAATTTAATGTTATATTTAAAATATGTTCCCAATCTTGCAGTTGAGCAAATTCAGAAATCGATTGCAAGAGAACTAAAGACATCTCGGGATTTTGTACATAATTTCTTGACCACATTTCTAAAAATTTTGCAGCATCCCGAATTTTCCCGTCTTTTTTCAATTGCTTTGCATATTCTATTGCTATCGCTTGGTTTGTCATTCGCACCACATCTTCAGCCATTTTCGTCACTGTATAGTCTTTAATATAATTTTCTAAATTCCCAGCTGAATCCATTACATCTTTATTTTCGACTCCCATTTTTTTTAATAATAATGCCAGTGCTAATGATACCTTATTTTTTTCATTGTTTGATTGTTCTTGACTTTCTAAAGGAGGACTCGATAATATTCTTTCATATCTATCTTTTGCATTCGACAGGTCCCCCAAAAACTCTGCTCGTTTAGCACTTTCAAACAATGCAAATCTACTCTCTGGATCCAAAGGAAAATAAGCTACAAAACCATCCACAAACTTCTCATACAGCAAATACTCTTTACTCTTTGTATCTATACTATTTCCACTTTTTGCATGTGATATATTTATAAGCTGAAACCAGCTCACTTTTTTTAAATAATCCTCTAATGGATATTTTAAACTTTCCTCACTTGCTTGTATTGCTAAATCATACTCTTGGGCTTGATAAAGAGACTGAGCATAAGACTGTAACAGAATTCCTTTTGAGTCTAATCTAAAGTTTTCTTTTAAGCGTGCACTATAAATTTCAGCACTCTTTAAAAATTCAATTCTAGAGTGATTTTGTAAACCTAAATTATAATAATATTTAGCTGCATCCTCAGAAAGTTCTGATATTAAATCTCGACGAACTTCTTCTTCATCCTGCGATAGAACAAACCTAGATTTCCATATTGAATCCTTAGATATATAAGCTGTACCATAATATGAAATTTCAAAATATTTATTCATATTATTTAATTTTTTTAGAGCAAATAAATAAGCTTTGACAAAGCCAACCAATTCCCTAGAAGAATAAAATTTGTCTTTAACAGCATTCGCATATTTTTCAACTTGATTTGCAAAACCTGCTGCTGAAAAATAATAAAAAGATTTTACCACCATTTTTTTGGCAAAATCTCCTGCAAATAGATCTGAAGAGATTTTCTTATAAAAATCTAAATCTTTTCTTTCATATAATGAAATTGCGCCCACACGAATAATATCATTTAAGATATTATCTTTAAAGTATTTTTCGTAGCGAACTTTCTCTCTGGCTAACTGATATGCATACTCAGATGATTGAATATAATCGGCACTTCTAAAAGTTGCCCAAAGAAGACGTATCTTGATCTCGGCAAGTAAAAATGCTAGTCTTTCTTCATCAAGCAACCAACCCGCTTTAGCAATCTCTTGTGCATGCAGGTATGAATTTCCAGCCTTCTTGAATTGAAAGTGAGCATAGTAAGTATCACCCAAACCCACAAAACTTCTAACCAATTCTTCACGAAAGACATTTGCATCCACTTTTTGTAAAACTATTGCATCATAGTATTTTTGTGCTTCATCATATCTTTCATTTGCTAATAAAAGATCCGCGGTGAACAGACTCATTCTAATAAATAATCGCATATTTTCAGAATTAACAGGAAATTTATTAAGTCCTTTTTGCAAAACATCTATAGCTTTATTAGCATCCATTTTTTTTGCGAAATAGGAATACAGAGCCAATTTAAAAGATGCTTCTGCTTGAATAATTTTATTATGATTAATTTGAATTCTCTGAGATAAAAACTCTATAACTTTGCTAAATTTTTCTTCCTTGACTCTATTATTTTCTTCTATCATCATTTTTTCATTGCTTGCACTTTTAAAATCTTCATATTCAATCTCTCTATTAAATTCCTCTTTCCAATTTTTAAAGTGAAGATCAAATATATTTCTAAAAATTAATTTTTCGTGTTCCATCTGTTCAATATTTAAATATTTTTTTGGATCCACTGTCTCTGATTTTTCAGGAATTTTAGGAATAAAAATATTTTCATCTGCGTAAATAAACTCAGGAATCATCAAAATAACAAATAAACTTAATACGATTATTCTATTCATCTAATTAGATCCCATCTTGAAGTTTCTCTGAGTGTATTCAACCACCTCACTCTCTCTTCAGCAGATTTTTCAATCTCTTTATTACTTTCAATTTTGAAGTTATAAATATCTTTATTATGATTTGCTAATTCAATTTTTATATATTCTTTAAAGCTAAGAACTCTTGGAATCAATTGCTTTACGATTTCTTTAGAAATGTTTTGAAACTCATCATATGTTATATTCTTTAATTTTTCGAATTGATATTCTTGAGCAGATAAGTGTTGATTGATAAACTCAACTTTCTCTAAAATTTCTTTTCTTTCATTTATTATTCTTTCCTTTATATTATCAACCGTAATACTTAACATTTTATATACTGCGATTATATTTGTCCATGAGCTATCTAGTGATTTATAAAACTCAATATCTCCAATGGAGCTTGATTTCAGTCTATTTCTCTTATGTATTTCAAACATTTCAGAGAAACTTTTTTCTAGTATTCTTTCCTTTATTTGAAACTGAAATGTAGTGTTCTCTTGTAAGTTTCTAGACAATTGAAATATTCTATTATCAATTGTAAGCTTGATAAATTCGTCGTTGAGCTTTTCTCTTTCAAAATTTGCAAAGTCATTTTCTAGGAATTCTAATAAATCTAATGGAATATCTCGCGATATTTTTTTATCATTCGCTTGAAATAAAAAATTAGCAGCAGCTATTTGTGCAGATAAGTCATTTATATTTTCTCCAACCAATTGAAAAGCTCCTGGCAGTTTTGGCTTATAGATTTTACTTTCAATTTTTTCTTTTAATTTATATTTACTGATTTCATCATCCATAGCATTGAGTCTTCTTAATATTTCTATGCGGTTTTTTTTAGCAAAATCGAGTCCTACTTTGCTTTGATCCCATAATGCACTTTCTATTTTATCTAAGGTTAAAAGTATTTGTTTTAGATTATCTAGAATAGGTGCTAATTTCATAAGAGCAGAAATCGCTTTAGTTTCAATAATGCCTGTATATGTATAGTCGGCTGCATTGAGTGCATTGGCAAGATCAGTACGCATAGAATCTATCTCACTTTTTGTCATCGACAAAGCATTCCTAAATTTCATAGCATTTTCTGTTACTTTACTGTTCACTCCATATTCTAAAGAAAGACTTGCCAGAGCAAATAAGCTTTGGAGAAGTTCTTCCGTATTGTCTTTACTTAAGTTTTTTATATTATTTAAAAAATTTAGATCTGCCTCAGTATATCCTAGCAATTCAAGGAGCTGACCTTCTGCTTGAAAATTTTTTTGTGAAGTCTTTGACAGAATTTTTGCCAACATAATATTTGAAGTTCTAATTTTTTTACTATTTTCATCGAATTGTTTATTTATAATAAAATTATGATCATAAAAAATATCTTTTAAGGATAACTTATATTGTCTTGCACTCTCTAAATATTTTTTCTGTGAATATAAGATTTGCGCGAATTCCCAGTAAGTTTTTCTCTTTTCACCTTTTATAAAATCATTTCCAGAAATTTTACTCTCGAGCAATACATCTCTATACCATGTTTCAGCCGCATTCAAATTCCCAACAGATGCTTGATATCTAGCCAAACAAAGTCTCGCAATTTGTAAACTCGCTTCATCACTTTCGAAATATTTTAAACGCGCTCCATATCCTTTAAAATCTCCAGATAAGTACCTAAGCAAAGACAGAGATTCATTTTTATTATTGTTATCATATTTTAAGAGCGCTAATGTCAAATAAGCACGACTTAGATTTTTATTGCCATTTTTTATATGAGTAATGGCGCTTTCTAAATATTGAATTGGAATTACTTTATTTGGATAAATCTTTCTTAAAGCCAATGCAATATAAACTGCACTGAGAGGCATATAGTTCGAATCTCTTTTAACGAGCGGTGAATTACTCCAAGCTCTTAGACTATTTTTAAGATTATCCTTTATATAATTTTTATTTTCAATTTTTGCTGCTTTAAAAAACTCTAAAGAACACGATAATTTCCATTTATCTGAAAATGAATCTTTATCTTCTCCATAAATAGATAGCATTTTTAAACAGATATTAATTGCCTCTTCATGCTTTTTTAAATGTCTATTTGCTTCAAAAAGAATTTTATACGACCAAACTAAATTTTCTTTATTTCTTGTGTCAAAATTTTTAATATCTTTCAAAATCATTTCTTTAGCAATTAAAGGATCTCCGAGCTGAAGATGGTCTTGGGCTCTCAATAAATTCATTTCATCTCGCAAAACATTTTGCCCAAGACCAATTTCGTTGATTCGCAGAAATTTTGATTTACCAGTCACATCAGATGTATTTGAAAAAAAAGAAAGACTTGTTATATTACTAAATATTTTGTCAATTTCTGTATCAACTTTTCTTAAGTTTTTCCATTGTTCAACTCGATTTTTTTCAATATCTGAAAAGACATTTATTTCAGATGGCAAGTAATTTAGCTCTTGAGAATTTGACAATTTGCAAGTTATATTTAGAATAATTATTACTATATAAACAACTCTCATTCCATTTTTTCCTCAGATAAATCTTGAGTTGTTTCAAATTTTGGCACACCACTACTTGGATCAGCTTTGAGAATAATATTTATTTTTTGTATTGGATTATTAAGAGTTCCATTAACAATTACATCTTTATCTAAGATCCATTTTCCTTGAGGTAGAACATACGGCCAATTGTTACTTTGTTGGCCAACAATTGCATGCACTTTAAACTCATACTTTCCTACAGGAAGCGGACCATAAAATATTGGTAAATTCATATTTTTTTCAAATAGTATCGGCTTATTGTAATTTATAATAGATATATTATTCAATGTTGCATTTAACTCTATAATTCCAAATTGTGGCAATTCTTTTTTCTGCTCTGAAATTATATTTACTTTAAGTTCTATTCTATCTTTAAATTTAGAAACCAAAATATCTTGTAATGCCAAAATCTTAGCTCGAATTTCTTTATTTTTATCTTGTAATTGGGATAGTTTATTCGCAATCTCTTCTGCTTTTGTCGTATCAAAGTTATCCCCAGTAATTAAGAATGGATCGGGGGGAATATATTCAGGATCGGAGAAAGCTTTGCTTTCATAATTTATAATTAATAAATATATTGATATTTTTAAGAAAATATTTCTCATAAGTGCCTCAATATATTATTATTTCACTTTTGCTTATTATGAGTTGAATAATTTTTGCAATATACGCTTTGATTTTGACACAATGAGTGGGAAATATTTTCGTTCTTTTCAATATTATTAAATCATTTTTATCTTTTTAGACATTGTATTCTGACTATTTTCTGAAAAATTAACAATACTTTCTCTTAATTGTGCTACATTTTTTGCTCTCATTGTCAATCGCCAAAAATGATGACCAAATTGAAACCAACGCGCACCTGTTGCAGCAAAAAATCTGAATTTTTCTAAGATATAAGCTTCGTCCTGAAAGTAATCTATCATTATGGAAAGTATCTTTAAACAAGCTTTTAAATACTCAGCACCTTCTTCCTCAGGTGTGCTTGGCGCATTCCGCCCCTCAAACCCATCTGGAACTTCTGTATTGCCCAGGAGTTCAGATATTTGCCATAATATCCAAGGACGCGCTGTGGCTGCCCGTGCAATCATTGCACCATCAACTCCATAATTTTGGATAAGCTCAACAGCATCCTGAGCTGTTTGAATATTCCCATTGGCTATTATTGGAATCGACATCTTATTGCGAATATCTGCAACTAACTGCCAATTAGCATCTCCACTGTGCTTTTGCGCGCGCGTACGTGCATGGATTGTCAGAAAATCAGCCCCTCCATCCGCTAATGCACTCACAAAAGAATAAAGATAATCAAAATCTTCGTCTTCAGCCAACCCTCCGCGCAATTTGACACTGACTGGAACAGATGAATATTTTTTCACAATCTTTACAATCTGCGCTGCGTAGTCCTTTGATCCCATGAGACGTACGCCCCAATTGTGTTTCAAAGTGTGCGAGACCGGGCAGCCCATATTAATATCAAAACCCCATGGGTTTTTAATCAGCAATTTTTCTATACTAGGAGCAATAAACTTTTCTTCATTTCCTAATAGTTGAGGAATATAAAAAGCTTCATTGCGTGCGGTCTTCAACTCATGAGTTGTTTCTAATTTTTCATTAGGAATTCTTCGCGTGGAAAGCATTTCTGTGAAACGAAGAGCATTGATATTTTTCGGTGTATAACTTTTTATGAGCTCACGAAATGCAACATGCGAAAGACCAACCATAGGCGCTATCATAAATGGAAAATCTATCCCCAATTTATTGAAACGAGTCTTTAATACATAAGGGATAATTTCAGGCATTATTTCTCCAAATCGATTCTAAAACTGTGCACCAACTTTCAGGTGCAAAGCTCCTTTAAATTGAATCGCATTATTAATATAAGCAGAATCTTGAATTCTCGTCACACAGCGTGGTGGAGTCGTTGCATTCAAAGCTTCTGCAGGTGATACACAGCCTGTTTCATTTGAGGAAGGATCCTTTAACGGATAACCATAATCCAAGCTAATGGTAGCGTAATTACTTACTATATAACGAAAACCAAATCCAGTTGAAACATAAGCTTGTCTCCAATATTGTTCTATAAAATTTGAGCTTTTTAAATTCACCGATCCTGTCGTAATGAGTGCTGCCTGATCTGGAACACAGTCCGTTGAAGAAGGCACAGAACTGATGCGGTTTTGAATAAACTTATTTATATTATTTATCTCTGCTCTAGAGAAATAATTCGTAGCGGTATCAAAAAATGCAACAAAACCGATATTATCATTAAAGCGGTAACGAGCTTCTGCCTTAAAATAAATTAGATTAGTAGCCCCTATCGAAGTTAACTGCGTCGGGCAATTTAACGTAGGATTACTTTGATTATAATGGACCCATAGAAGAGGCCCGGGAGCCGCTGAACCATAAGTTTCAGGAAATCCACGAACAAGGGCTGTGTCCGTAAGAGTCTCACGCCTTGAGGCAGGAGGGGTAACAGTATCTCCACTTTTATTTACGGTATCAACTATAAATTTCCCCCCTAGAGTAATTGCTCCGCTCAATTTTTTATAAAGTGGAAAATATAAGTCCGTTGAAACGACATAGCGATTGTATTGAACTTCTGAATCAAGGCCAAATCGCGCAAAACTAACCTGTAAATTGTGCCGACTTCCTTTAGTAGGCCATGCAGGATTGTCAGTATTGTCTAAAGTAACACTGCTTGTTAATTCCCGAATGATAATGGAAGGACTATCTAAAACTTGAACAATTGCACTTTCTGAACTGGTAGAATTTGAAGATTCATGCGTTATAGATTGACTTATATTCCAATTTAAATCAAAAAACGTTGGTTTCCAATCCGCTTTTAAATTGACTGTGAAATATTCACGATTTGTTAAAGTCTCTGCAATTACTTTATAACCAACTGAAGCCGTGGCATCAAAAGGCGTACGCAAGGGGCCAAGTTTAAAAAGTGGTTCTGAAAATCCTAATGTGATCTGCCTACCTAATATTTGCCTTGTTTCTGTAGATGCAAAATTTTGTTGCTGCCTTTCTTGACTCACAGAGGCTGAAGATATCATTTTAAGACCATCATTATTTAAACGATTTAACGTAAAATCAATTCCAAAATTATAGCCCCGCAGTGTCCCATATCCTGGAGATATTCCTAAGGTATAGCCTGAACGTGAACGCGCATGGATTATGATATCAACCCTCAATTCTTTTCGCTCAATTGAATTAATATCTAATGGTTCAATTGATACAGTTGAAAATAACTCATGGCGAATTAAACTTTGTCTTGCTGCATCAAAACTTTCTTGCGAGAAAATATCACCTGTTTCTAATCCCGACGCAGATAAAATTGATAATTCTTTGCCAAAAAAGTCTGTATCAATATAAATATTTCGAATTCTAACAATCTGCCCGGGATCAATTTTAACAACTAAATTAACATATTTTTCAAATTTACTCTCAGGTAAAATTGCATGTTCAATTTTTACCTCATTATATAAATACCCTGCTGATAAAAGTTGCCTTTTTATTTCAATCAATACGTTCTGCAAAACATCTGAACTATAAACTGTACCGAATTGAACCATTTTCGATAATTTATCATTATTTAATTCAAAATCAGATGGAATACCTTGAAATGATATGCTATTGATTAGATATTTTATTCCTTTATCTACGCGAAAAACAAGATTCATTTCCGTACTTGATTCATTTGGAACATAGTCTGGATTGGAAACTTGCGCCTCCAAATAACCTCTAGACAATAAGTACTTCTTGAGATTATCTCTGTAGATATTTAAATTTTCTTGATAAAACGGAATTGAACCTGAAAAAAAACTAGAACTCAAACCCATCTCTTGTAATACTTTGGATTCACTTTCAGGCAATGTTCCGATAAAAGTTACCTTACCAATCTTTACGTAGGCTCCCCTTTTCAAAAGAAATTTTAAAGTAGTATTTCCATTTTTATCAACAATTCTTTCTGGATTGCTTATATTTACAAAAGCATAGCCTTGTTTTTTATAAAAATCAGTCAAAATAGCATTTAAATCAGCATCTGATAACAATATAATATCAGAATAAGTTAATCCCTGTTTTGATACTAAAAAATCATTATTCATAAGTTGACTGTCTTCATCAAAAATCTGAAAAGTTGTTTTCCTTCCCTTTTCTATTTGTAACGTTATCTTTGCGCTTTCCCTATTTTCAGAATATGAAATTTCTTGTAATTTAACATTAGCTTCTAGAAAACCTTGTTCCCAATAGTTTTCTTTCAACTGATCCAAAGACTCATTTATAGCTGATAAATTACAGATTGAGCCAGTTTCTATTGGAATTGTTAAAAAGTTCAAAATATTTGACAAAGAATCTTGAACAGTCACTTGATCTATATGACAAGGATTACCTTTTTTTATTTCAAAATTGAGTCTAATAGAATCAGGAGAAAGTTCTTTAATCGAATATTTAATAACTTTTGCATTAGGATAACCCTTTTGTATAAGGTTTTTTTCAATTTCTTTAGAATCAGCATTTGCTGCTGATGCCTTAAAAGGACGGCCTCTTTGCGATACTATTATTCTTTCGAACTCTAAACTTTCAGCTGATGAAAGTCCTGAAAAGAACACATCTTGAATGCGTTTAATAGTTTTCGCATTAACAATAAAAATATTCCCTTTTTTATCTAACTGCCCTTTCTTAATAATAATTTCTTGATAGATTCCTGTATCTATCAACTTTGTAATTATTGCATCATCCAATTCATAAAAAGGGACAGTCCCTAAATCATTTAGAATTTCCTGAGGAAACCCCTGCTCTTTTCCATCAATATAAAAACGAATTTCAACGTTTGTTTGCTCAAATGCTGAACCTATAGCGGTTACTTTATTTATTTGAGCATTTGCATAAGAAGTAAAAAAATTAAATGTTATTAATATACTCATCAAAAAGTTTAATATATATTTTTTATTGACTGCCAAAACGAAACCTCAATCCAGTTGTCCACTCTGTTGTAATTGCCTGTTGAGTCAGAGCATTATTATCATACGAACCAAAAATACTAACAGTATCATTTAAAATAAAAGTTGCATAAGCAGAACTGCGCGTTCCAATATCTCCAGCTTCATAACTCACACCTAAATTTAGTCTCTGCGATAATGTACGAGATGCTGTTGCTCTCCAGCTCACTTGTCCATTTTGGGTCGTGGGCGAAACAGTCACATTGTCTATAATTCCACCTGTAACTGTGCTCACGGTATTATTGAGAAGCGAGTTTTCAGAAAAATTTCCATAACCTATAAATGGAAAAAGACTTGTTGATGCTGTAAGCAAATTTGCACTGGAGCTTTGGGCAGGAACCTGTCCAGTTGATATCATAGAAATAATATCAGGTTGGGTGATTCTATCTCCATTAGGTAACGTAGACGGACTCGCTGAGAGCTCCAAACGGCTTTTACTCAAACGACCATTGATACTGACACTGATCGTTTCACTTGCGACTCTTGCTTCCATAAAAATGTCGACATTGGGATCGTACTTTTGTAACTCAATAAAAGTAAATTCTGCTTTTTTTACTTCAAAACGACTCTTTAACAAAATAAGACTGGCTGAGTCAGTTGATATTGTACCTGTTATAATAGGTTCACTTGAAGTTCCATTTAAATTGATCAAGGGTGAAGTTGAAAATCTTCCACGAATACATTGACTTTGAATAGTAAAAGAGCTCAGTGCATGAATGTTGACATTCATTGCTAAGAAAGGATTATGCGAGGAAGTTACCTTCTGTGAATTATTTAAGGCAAATAATTGACTCGAAATAGACTCGCAATTAATATCTTTAAACAATCTTAATTTTTTTAAATTCACTTCGCCTGTTAATAGATAAGGTATATCAGTGCCTGATAAAGTTAATTCAGAATCCACATTCATATCTGCGATTTGGAAAATAGGTATAAGCAACCTGAAGTCTGCTTTTTTAGAAACAATTTTTATAGTCACTTCAGGATATTTTGGATTTTCAGAAAAGATCGGGGAAAAGTCAATACTCCCACTTGCAGAAAGATTACCATCTCCTTTTTCAGAAAAAAAGTTTTGAATTTCTAGCTTTTTACCTTTGAATTTTAATTCAGCATTTAAATTATTAAATGCTGGCTGCAATGATTTTACGAATAACGTCTTAGCACCAATATATAGACTTCCTGAAATCAAAGGATCATATAAGGATCCTGTGATTGAAAATTGTCCACTTAAATCTCCTTCAGAAGGACCAAATGCATCTGAAAGTAAGTCAAAATTACCTAAATTAAAATCAAGATTAAGGGATGAGTATATAGTTTTTTTAGTAAAATTTAAATTTGTTTTTCCAAATTGGATACGACCAATTTTTCCACCAAGGTTAAATACATCTAATTTTATTTCATCACCATCAAAGACAATATTTTGTGGCTGCGCTAATTCAAATATTGCTTTACCTACTTGGACTGAGGCTGAATTTATTTTTCCGCTTCCTTTCCAGTATTGATACCATTTTTTATTCTCATCCTTTGTAAAAGGTGCAATTCCTTCAAATCGCATTGCAGCATTTATTTGAGAAAATAAACTATTTTTTGCTCGTGTTTCACTATCTATCAAAAAAAATGAGTTGAAATTTACTAAGTTTATATTTAATATAGTGTCACCTTCTAAACCTTGCTGCATGATATAAAATGCATTTAACTGATTACTAAATGCATTGAGATCTATCTTTATCTTATTTTTGTCATATGGATTTAATTGCAGATTAAAATCACCCAATTCAGATTTATCTAAACTTATTTTATATGCATTTACATTTGCAAAACCTTCTAAATTACTCCATTTTCCCTTAAATTGAATATTAGAATTAAGAACACCTGATATTTTTTTTTCAAATATTCTTGCAAACATGCCAAGGGGAAGTTTAAATATATTACCCCTCATACCTGCATTTTCGAAAGACAAATCATACAATTCAAATATAGCAAAAGAAGTATTATCTTCATCGCCACTTTCAATTTCTTCCGTTGTCTTAATATCAAGAAAAGAAATTAGGGAATCAGTACATAATCCAGATTTGCAATTAAAATCAATTATATTTTCATGAATAACTGAATCTAATAATTTAATATTTTCTAATTTAGACTTTAATAATAAATCCCAAGTTGATAAATGGAAAAAAAGTCCTTTTTGTTTTACTTCAAAGTTTTTTATATCCGCATCAGTATCTAATATACTTTGGGGTAACCAATATTGTACAGCATATATCAGATTATTTAACTTACCATTTACTTTAGCATTTATATTAGAATGCATATCGTCAAAATTAAAATCAAAATTATTTAAATTCAGGGTCGATTTATTAAAATTTTCAGATCTACCTACCAGTATATCCGCATTTTTTATCCATACACCTTTTGTATTTAAGCCCCATTTTCCATTAAATTCTTCAAACTGTACACCAAATATTTCTCCCTTATAAACTTTTGATTGGGATGAAAATTCAATTTCATTTGTTTTTCGATCTAATTTCAATTCACCTGTGAAATCAGCTATGCCTGCAGTGGGGAATTTTAAAAAATATTCTGCAATAGAAATATCAATATTTTTCCCTGTCATTTTGAAATTAACACCAACTCCTGATTTAGGAGTAAAATCAATATATCCCTCATCAATTACAAATTTAGCTAAATTAAATGTTTTTAAATTTTTTACTGCCCCTTCGGTTTTTGTTAAGGACAAACCTAAAGCGCTTGCTCTGAGATCAAGATTGATATTTATATCAGGTATAGGTTTTCTGCCTACTTGATCCAGAAAAGTATTTACATAAAGTTTTTGAGCTTTCGCTTCACCTTTAGCAAAGAGTTCAAAAGACTTTTTTTTATTACTACTAAGAATATATCCTGATACTTTTAAATTTTCTGAACTGAGTTTAAAATCGACAGGCGTTTTTTCTACTTTAAGCCCCTTTAAAAGCTCAGAAAAATTTAAATTTTCAACATTTGCTATATTTTCAAAATAAAAATTCTTATAAAATTGAAATTCCCCTTTAGCATGAATTCTACCTTCTAAAGGAGTTTTAATATCAGCTTTATCATATACTATTTTTCTAGACACATATATGACATCAGCCTTACCTGAATAAATATCAAAGGACTCTAAAGTTAAATTTTTCCACTTTGCTTCTCCTTTAAAAGTAGGATCCTCGTACAAATTTTTTCCAGATTCAACCTGTCCTTTTAAAAGCACTTTACCAGAAGATTCCATTTGCAGCAGATCAAATGCCTCTTTACCATCAATTTCTAGCATTTCAATTTGTGCTTTATATTTGGTATTCTGTACTTTTTTCCCAATGTTACCATTTATATTTGCATTTAAATTAGCCAAATTACTTTGTAAATCTAACTCGTGTATATTGAAATCCCCCTTTTCATTCAATATAATATGAGTTCTTAAATAACTGAGTGTGATTAATTTATCTATTACAGGAAATTTAAACGCAGAGTCTCCTAATAGTATTTCAGTTTGAAAGGACGGAATATTATTTTTATCTTTTATTTTTTTAAATTCAGCGTGTGACAAAGATATTTTTTGGTAGTTATTTTTATTTATTTCTCCCAGCTGAACAACAATATTAATAATTTCTAAATCAAATTGCACCTCAGACATCATTTTTCTTACCAATTCTGGTATATTTATAGGCCCTTCAGAAGTTTGCTCCTTCTCTTTTGGAATTAAATATTTTGGTAATATAAGTTCTCCGTTTTCATCATATTTTATATTTAGATTTAATCCTCGCAAAAGTATTTTTCTAATAACAAAAGATCTTTTAACATATGACGATGTTAAATTAAGAGAAACTGATAATTGATTCAAACCGATAAAGTTTTCTTTACTATTATTGTTTTCATTTGCTTTCTCTTTTATATAGACTTCGTTTAAATTTAATGTGCCTGTAAAGAAGCTTAGGCTCAATGAACCTAAACTCAGATCAAGGTTTTGCTTATTAAAGTAGTTTACATTGATATATTCAACAATTGCATGTTGAACTGTCTGACTATTTAGGATAAAAAAAACAGCTACATTCATAGATACGAACGTAGCTATGATAAATAAAATGATTCGCTTAAAAAACTTGATCACGAAGATTTTCCTTCATTAGGGCTGTCATCTATCAATTATGATAGCATCAGAAATCATTTTTGCTACGCCATAAGTTTTGACCTTATGCGTATGCTTTGTTATGGACTACCAACTGCATTCTGTCGAGGAGGTGACTTAAATGGGATGGCTATCGCGGGAACCCGCAAAACTTCAAGATATATCTGAAAAAAAATCTTTTCCATCCGGAGTATGGCATAAATGCCCTTCTTGCTCTGAAATTGTTCTTGTGTCAGATTTGGAAGAAAATCATCTTGTCTGTCCATCTTGCAGTTATCACCACAGATTCCCTGGGGAACAAAGAATTGAACTGCTTATAGATAATAATACATTTTTTGAATGGGATCACACTTTGTGTAGCACAAATCCCCTTGAATTTGATGACGGTCGCTCTTATGAAGAGCGTCTAAAAAATATGGCTAAAAAAACTAAACGTTATGATGCTGTCATCACCGGAGCTGGACTGCTAAATGGCAAAGCCGTAGCTCTTGGTGTTTTAGATTTCTTTTGGATGGGTGGAAGCATGGGCTCCGTTGTCGGCGAAAGAATCATGCGGATGTTTACGCGCGCACGCAAGCTCGGTTTGCCTGTCATTATGGTGAGCAGCAGCGGCGGGGCTCGCATGCATGAAGGACTTATTTCACTTATGCAAATGGCTAAAACTTCGACTGCAATTGGTCTCCACAAAGATGCAGGGCTCCCCTATATCAGTGTACTGTGCGACCCTACAACAGGAGGAGTTGCTGCAAGTTATGCTATGCTTGGAGATGTTCACTTTGCCGAACCTAGAGCAACGATCGGCTTTGCTGGTAGACGAGTTATAGAAAGCATTATTCGCCAGAAACTACCAGATGATTTTCAAACTGCTGAGTTTTGTTTTGAACATGGGGTAGTCGATAAAATCGTAAAAAGATCCGAAATGAAAGAAATCATTTCTCGAACTTTAAATATTTTATGCACTCCTGAGCAAAAAAAAAGAAAGTAAACTTTTAAAATTTAAGCAATAAAATGAAATATAAACTCCCTCTCGAAAGAAAATTAGAAGTTAAATCCTCTTTGGAACCTTTTTTTCAAAAAGTTCGCGGTCCAATTGTTCCTGGCGCTTTCCGCATGCAAAAATTGCTAACGGATTGGTTAACTAAGGGTATACTCAATATTCCTTCAATTTTGGTTACTGGTAGCAATGGTAAAGGAACGACTTGTTCTTTTATAGAGTCAATTCTTAGAGAACATGATTTGAAAACCGGCTTATATACCTCACCACACCTTATACATCCTAATGAACGGATACGTATAAATGGTGAGCCCATTTCTGAATCTATTCTCGAAGAAAATATTGATATTATAATAGAAGCTACAAAAAAATACCTGCCAAATGCAAGTTTTTTTGAAATCTCTACTGCGACAGCTCTGCTCATATTTTTAAAACAAAATGTTGATTTTCTTGTTTGTGAAGTTGGGCTTGGCGGCAAATATGATAGCACGAATGCAATTGCTCCAATTGCAAGTGCTATCACTAATGTAAGTCTTGAGCATATCGATTATTTAGGAGATACTTTCTATAAAATCGCATATGACAAATCTCATGTTTCACGAAGAAATAAGCCCTTTATTATTGGAGAAATAAATTCAGAAGCCAGACAAGGCCTGTATGAAGCCTGCAATATTATTGGATCAAATATTATTGAATCTGGTTCCAATTTAAATCAAAAATATGAAAATATTCTTAATTATTTTAAAGAATCTAAAGACACTACAGTCTTTAATTTTCCAAAAATGAATATTAAAAATTTGCGTTTATCACTATCAATTATAAATGAATTAGAGAATACTGATAATATAAAATACAAATTTTTAGAAGATAAAATAAGCAAGGCTATTTCTAAAACATATTGGCCAGGGCGTTTTGATATTCGCATGATTAACAATCGTAAAGTCATATTTGATGCATCACACAATCCAGATGGATTTGATTATTTTACAAAGCAATATCTGCAATCTCAATTTAAAGATGATAAATGCGTCCTTGTTTTTGCTAGCTTAAATGATAAAAACTGGAAAAAGTCTTTAGAAATTATGCCAAAAATATCGAAAAATATTATTTTCACTCAAATCCCTTCAGAAAGATCTGAATCTATAGACCATTTTTCTCAGTATATTGAAAATTCAAAGTTGGAAAACTATAAATTTGCGCTTTCTCCTCAGGGAGATATAACATGTCAGTACTTTTATAATTTGGATTCTGCTTTAGAAAATGCCATGAATCAATTTGCAGAACTCCCGCTTGTAATTACAGGTTCAATTGCTTTTATTGGAACAGTCATGCAACGATTTGGATTATCCATTTTTAGAGGAAATGAGTGAAAAATATACTCTTAAGATTCTTGTTTGTTTTTTTATCAATTCTGCATTTAAAAACACACTCGCAATCACAAAGTGATACTCTGCAAATACCAAATCTAATATATTACGATGCCAATAATATAATAATTAATAAAAATTCTCAAAGTATAACCCTGAATGATGATGCTACATTTCTTATTGGAAATAGTTATTTATCCGCAAAAAAAATCATCTTTCAAAAAAATATTGGGCTTATTACAGCCAATGGTGATGTAAAACTGATAAATAGTAAGCAAAAAATAACTGCCTCAAATATAATAATAGATATTAACACCAAACAAATGCGAATGGATAATGCAAAAATATATTCAGATCCTTCACTTACAGAATTAAATGTAAGCGAAGAAACTCTAGGTTTTAGCAAAGCAGAAATTGCTTTCGATTTAGCTAAAAATACAAGAAAAAAAGAGTTGGAAAATGAATTAAAAGCAATGCGCGAAGAATATATTAACTTAAAAAATTTATATTCTATAAAAGGAAATAAATCTGAAGATATTGCGAATAAAATGAACGACATCTTGAAGCATTATAGTCGTCTTTTAGCGCGACTCACACGAACGCAATATCAACCAAATGCAATTTTAGCTTCACTGCCAGAAAAAGTTCGTGATAAGCTTATCGAAAGAAGGGCGGCAGTTGAAAAATTTAACAGAGAAAATCCTGAAATTTCCAGTAAGATAACAAACTTTACTTCTATTAAAGGCTATGTAAAAATAGCCGCCTCCCAAATTATTCAAAAGGATCAAGATACTTTTATTCTTAATAATGCAATTATAACTCCCTGTAAATGCAGTGATTTAAATGAGCCTCCTGTCTATGGTTTTAGTTCACAAAATGCAACTATTGAGCTGAACGAATATATTACTATGCGTGATGTTTCTGTAGATTTATTATCCATCCCTATTTTTTATTCGCCTTGGTTAAAGTTTCCAATAAAGAGTAAAAGAGAAACGGGATTCTTACTCCCAAGTGGATATATGAGTAATAATGCAGGACAAGAAATCTCTTTACCTTATTTTATCACTCTTGGACCACATGCGGATAGCACTTTGACATATGAGTATTTTAGTCAGAGGGGATCGCAGTTTTCTGGTGAATTTAGACTCCGTCTTGAAGAAAATAGCACATTAAAAACTGAAGGTAAATTTATAAAAGATAAGCTCAACCAATCAAACTGGCAAAGCAATCAGTCTAATATTGCGGCATCCCAAATAGCAGGTGCCACTGCTATAAATGATCGAATTACAAATCAAAGATACAATAGTTATTTGGGCACTAATACGGAAAATAGATGGTTTTCAAATAATTCAATAAATATTCCTATTGAACAATCTTTTTCCTTGAAGGGCAATGCCCAATTAATTAGCGATAATAGCTATATATCCGATTTTTCAGATAACAATATAAATATAAATCCCTTAGCTTCCGTGTATGGAGACACTTCTCCTGCTTCAAGAAGATTTTTAAATCAAGAAATTGATGCAGAGTATTATGGTAATAATTTTGTCCTCTCTATTCGAGGTCAAGGATTAAAAGATTTATTTGCTGACTCACAAGCAAACACTCCCCTTCGACTGCCACGAGTTGAATTTCATCTTTTGCCAGATCGTTACTTTAAGTTACCTTTTTCTTTTAGCAATGAAACTTCTTGGGAAAATGTGGATAGAATAAATGGGACAAATTTTATTTCGATGAATCAGAATAGCTCTTCTCCTCAAGGGACAAGTGTTTTTTATGAACCAAATGCAGATAAGAGTATTACAGATCCTTATGCGAGCGGCTACCGCCTCAATACGTCTTCTAAAATTATATTACCATTAAAATCTAACGATTACATAAATGCAAATATTTCAGTCAAAGGGACAGGTACACAGTATTATTTTCCAAAATCAACTCCGTATAATTCAAGCCAACCATTTTTATCTTATCTTCAATATGGATCACATGTAGAAATTCCTATTTATGCCAATCTAAAAAATGCATACTTAGATTCAAAAAATATTTCTATTACACAAAATTTTAAGCCCTATGCAGATTTTTCTTATATCCCTAACGTAACAATGAGCTCTAATTTTCCTACAACTTATCAGCTTTGGTATGCAGAAGATAATGTATTGAGTAACGCTACATTGACTCTAGGAGTAGAGACTTCATGGACAATAAAAAAAGAAAATTATAAATTATCAAAAGCACCTATTGCCCGCATTCCTGAAAGGCTGGATATAGGCGTTGGTAATATTCAATTTTTTTATGAAAGTATTAAAGATAAAAATTTAAATTTGCCTCCTGACACAAAAGAGATTTTTCAATTTACTTCAGAAGCTGAAGCTGCAAAAGTCTTCGATCTTTGGGCAAAAAAAGAATTAAATGACTATTCAGATAAAGTCAGCTCAAATGAATTAAAACAAAACTATATCTGGCCAGAAGGCAATTTCTATCAAAAAGAAACTCTCTGGACAATGACGCCTTTGACCTTGTCAATTGCAACAGGCTACAACCTTCTTGCAGAAAGAACAGCTGAAGAAGCAAATCAAAATGCTGGAAGCTCTGTTGTTTCTATCCCTGTACAGAAATACACAGATATCATTGCGACAGGAAAAGTTAATTTATCTCCTTTCGTCCCCATTGATGCCTCCCTCACAACCTCATTTAGTCAGTATTACCAAAGAATAAATTCTTTGGGTTTTTCATCTAACGCAAACTTTCCCTTTGGACTCAAACTTTCTTATTCGAATAATCAACAATTTGTGCTTGATCCCAATAATACAGATAATTTTATTAAGAAAACTCAAGAGTCTTATGGAATAACTTATTTACCATTCAATTGGTTAAAATTAAATTATGAATGGGCTCAAAATACAGACCCTTCTGCCCCAGCAGGTACTGATTTTTCAAACGGTCGTAATTATGCTTCGACCAAGAATTTATCTTTATTAAATATTCAGGATTGTCTCGATTTAATATTTGCTATAAACAAACCAGCAGGAGTTCCAGAAAGCAGTCCTACTTATGTAATATCGATGAATTTAAAGATCTTCGGCTATGAAAAAAAATTCGACAAATCTGATTGGTAAAGACTCAAAATAGCTCTTACAAGCCTTTTTCTAGGAAAAGCTTTACAACAATATCCGCTTATGCTAACCAAAATGACGTGTGTTCTGGCCGTAGCTCAGCTGGATAGAGCATCGGATTTCTAATCCGATGGTCGCGTGTTCGAATCGCGCCGGCCAGGCCACACAAAAATTTCCTACCCACTGATTTCTGAAGAAATTAGGCAAATATTACTCAATTCATAAAAGAATTCTTCCGATATAAGCAATGTAATCAGCTTATACTGGAGGAATTTTTTGAGTGCTTTTTTCAAAAAAACGAAAAAATAAACTGACTTCCCAAAAAAAGCTTAGAACTTCCATTTTACAGTCACACACAGTTTTATATATATCTAAAACAACTGGAAGAACTCATATTTATAGAATTCCTGGATTCTTCCCCCCTTTGTTTTTTATCCTCTCAGCCATGATTATAACAGTCGCAATTGCGATGACTGTGAATTACTTATCCGTTAGAAAAATTGCTCTGGAGCTCGCACAGGCTCGGGATGATAGCAGAGGCTTGCAAAGCGAAGTCGATGCACTGAACTCCCGTATTCACAGTATCCAAGAGTCAGTAAATCAAGTTACTAATTACTCAGAGAAAATCAAAAAAGTAACCACAAGAACCGATGACCGAAAACCAAACAAAAATAAAACGCAAAATAATCCAACAGAGCAGAATGGAATAGGTCCATTGACAAGAGAAGAATTCGCCCTGAGGAATAAAATCACAGGCTTAAAAATAGAAAGCTTAGAACTCAAGTCTTTGTTTGACATTGTGCAAGAATCAGAACTCAAAACGACTAAACAACTAAATGATTTAAAAAGATTTTTAGTTGAAGCACAAAAAAATGCTTTAAAGCTTCAATCTATCCCTGATATTTCACCTGTGCGCGGCAGACTCACCTCTATCTTTGGCTGGAGAACAAGCCCTATCTCAGGCCAAGCACGCATTCACTATGGAATCGATGTTGCTGCGCCAGCTGGCTCACCTATATATGCAACGGCAAATGGAGTGGTTACAAAGGTCAATCGCACGGAAGATTATGGGAAATTCATTGAAATTCAACATGAAAGAAAAATGATAACGCGTTACGCTCACACAAGTGCAATTTATGTAAAAGAAGGGGCAAAAGTAAAAAAAGGCGATATAATTGCTGCTGTAGGAAATACGGGGCATAGTACAGGTCCACATGTTCATTATGAAATAGAAGTGAGCGGTAAACGTTATGACCCTGAAAACTTCATTGTTATCTGGTAGGAATTAAAACTCCGTAGAAATAGATGCACGCAACCCATAATTTCCTTCTGGGGATGTGAATTCTCCTTTCGAGTCTCGAATTTTCCATGCCTGACCCACAAACCAATAACCCGCATCGAGGCCAAATGTCACACGGTCAAGAGTCGTATAACGATAAGACATATCAATTTCTACGCCAAGATCATGGTCATAGCCAACGCACAACTTATTAACAGATGAAGTTGCACTTGGTTCGTTAGTGCATTTATTATTTGCTTGTGTCAGATCGTTTAATTTATTGAGCATAGCCCAAACCACGGTTGGACCAAATGCACCAATACTAGGGGATTCATAGGTATAATCCAAACGCAAGAAAGTTGTATTGGTTATTGCACCACCTGGCATACCGTTGACTGCAGGCATAGTGTTGTTAAACATTAAAAACGAAGGTTGAATATTTGAATTCATTACAGCCGCAGTGATATCGCTTCCCGTTGTCGAAGTGTAAAATTGATTGGAACCACCGCTTGCATATCCAGCCCATAGACCTAAGACATGGGATTCTTCACGATCCGCAGTGCCTATTAATTTTTGTGACTTTTCAATGGCTGCTATTGATGAGTTTTCATTACCACCAATTTGATATTTCATTTTCAAAAGAGCTGCAATTGCACTTTGCATAGTTTGGGGAAGGGTTGTTCGCGCTGCGTTGATTAAAGAAGCAACTGAGTCTCCACCTAAGTTCTGATAATTCAAGCTTTGTGTCGTACCGCTTGGGTACAAAACCTCTGCCCCGAGAAAAAATTTAGATAAATAAAACTTTGTATATACATCTAAAATATTCAGTGAAGTATTTGAATTATTATGCGAGAACTTGGAATAAGTTATACCAACTTCTTGGCTCACGCCTGAACTAGCGACGTCTGAGGTGTCTGATTTTAAGCGCGCTTCTATCGTATAAGCATTGGCATCCCCATCATTTGATGTCCCTCCGCTTAATTCACCATATTTATCAATATAAATTGCAACGTCAAAGGCATTAAAGTCTGTATAAAGCGAAATAGAGTCGGTTGTTGTCGGCAGTGAGCTATAAGGTGACCATTCCGCATTGCGCCAAATACCTAAACCCCAATTGCGAGGCATACGACCAGCACTGAATAATCCTACTGCTGTTTGATAACTGAAGTAGGCTTGGGTCAAGGTCGGAACATCCGTATTTTGTGAGTAAGCAGTTGTTCCATTGACAGAATTTGAAAAGGGAAAAAATGAATAAGCATTTGTTTTATCATCACTTGCATGAGCTGTTGCTTGCGCGTTCTGCCCCAATAATGTGCTTGGGCCTGGATAATTATTATAAGCATATTCAAGACCCAAAAAAAGTGAAAAATTATCCGTTGGGCGCGCTTCAAATAACAACCCGATAGGCACACGAAACGCTGAGTAAGTAGATTGCTTAGGAGGAGTGTTATAAGTTGCTTGCCCAACGACACCCGCATGGCCACTCACCATAAGTGAAGTGGACGCTCTTGCGTTATAATGTGCGAAAAATAGGGGGGTTGCGGTAAATATAAGGGTAAAATTTAATAACTTTTTAATCATACATTTGTCTTGAATTCTTTTAATCATTTACTTCTCCAAAACGAATTCACTGAGAAAACAATGCCATCGGGGGCAAACCATAGCATGTAAAAATTGAAAATGCAGTTTTTTAACGATAAAAGAACTCAGGTTTACAAATTAGATACCGCAACAATGAGGTTCAGTAAATGAAACAAAAATCTACGCGCAATAACAAAAGAAAAGGAATTCCAATCAAAGTAATCACAGGGATATTTATAGTATTCTTTTTCATATTAATTGCAGTATTTATGATTATTCCTGCATATTTTGACAAATCTCCTTTGGGAAAACTTTTTCAAAATTCACCTGCACCCTGGGCAATTACTGAAGAAGAAAAAAAGAATTTTAATTATACTGATAAACAATTGTTAGGAAGAAATGCATTTATTGAATACTGCGCAAACTGTCATGGACCAAGCGGTAAAGGTGATGGCCCTCTCTCGGTTACCTTAAGAAAGAGAGCTCCTAATTTTATCGATCCCTCTACCAAATATATTAATGGTTTTAGCAAAGAAAGTTTATTAAAAACTATAGAGAAAGGCATACCAAAAAGTGAAATGCCTGAATTTTATTTTCTACCAAGTGAAACAAAAGAAAACATTATAGAGTTTCTTTTACATTTGCATGAAAATGCAAATTTATACTAGAATGTATCATCAAATTTTTGCCTACGTGTACACCAAAAATGAAAATTTCATCATTTTTCGCGAAGGCACCCTAATTACTTATATTTGAAAACAGAAATAAATATCCATTATTTTCAATATCATTTTTCATATTTAATCGTTCATTCCAATATTAATATTTTTAGATAAAGAAATATCGCTATTAATTTTAAATGATTTTCCATTTAAGTCATAAGTAAATCTCTTAAATCCAAAGAATAATTTATCTGGAACTATATTCATATCTCTCAAAGTAAAGTATGTATTTTTTTAATTGTATGATTGATACCATTAACTTTAAAATCATCAATTTCTGTAGTTAAGTTATCTAAAAACAATTGATCGAAAGATTGGATATCATGTTGTATATTTATAGGAAAATAAATTATATCATTAAGATTACGATTTTTATGTGTTGATTCTGCTTGCTCCGGCAATTTTGCTCCATTTTCTAATTCAATTTGCGTTGAAATAGTCAGCGAAGGCAATACAGAATTAAGTTCTATCAATTCTGTTAATTTAACAAAATACTCCTTAGCATCCATCTGATCTTTTTTAAGCGAATATCCAGAAACAGCTCCATCCACTCCTTGAGATTTTAACTCTTTTTGAATATTTTCAAATAAAGTATTTAGTTGATCTTTATAGTAAGGATCTTTCGCATTCTCAAAAGTGACTTGAATAGGATCTGTATATAATAAGTTATGTTTAAAATTCATTTTATCCATGAAATCATAAAATGAATTTTAAACATTGGTATTTTTTATAATATTCGGATTTACTTTAGGGTTACGTAAGTACTCCCATATCAATTTATGAACAGAATTGGCAAAACATGTATTTCCCAAATTCACAGTTCCTAATGCCTCTGAAAAAAGTGGTTTGTTAATTACTATATTGCTATTATTATTGAATTTCCTAGAGTTATCACAACCTATTAAAAATAAAAAAAAAGAAAGCTGCGCCCCAGGATTTTAAATTTCAATTTTTACCTATAAATGAAATACTTATTATTGATAATTATTATTACACTCTCTAAATAAAATCATATTTTAATTTATGTGCTTCAATAACCCTTAATTTTTTCATGCGCTTTCTTTCTTTAGGATCATTTTCAAAATCTTTGATATCTAATATAATATTTTCTTCAAAGAAGCTTTTTTTATTCCATCTATCAGGCAGCATTATCCCATCTAAATGATCGTATTCATGCTGAAAACAAACGCTTGCATAAAGATGTGTTGATTTAACTGAAAATTTTTCACCAAATTCATTTTGTGCATGAATTTCTACATTTAAAAAACGCTGAGTTTCAAATGATTCTACATTAGGAAAAGAAAGACAACCCTCCCAATTCACTTTTATTGGTTCAGTCATTTCGACAAGCTCTGGATTGACAAAAACCATTGGAAAACTTGCAGGGATTTCTTTGTTATCTTTATCAAATACTTTAAAGCTATTTTCCTTATTTTCAAATTTATCACTTTCAAAGACGGCTTTAAAATCTACAACAAAAAAACGTTTTGCAATTCCTACCTGAGGAGCAGCAAGTCCACCGCCATCAAATTCATACATTGTCGCTATAAAGTTCTTTAAGAATAAGCGAAAATTATCAGAAAAATTTGTAATAGGCGTCCCTTTTTTACGTAAAAGAACATGAGGATAGTGTAAAACTTTGAATAACGACATGGAAAATATCTCCAACATAAAGACTAGACATTCCTTCCAAAGAAGAGAAAAGAGCCAAAACTTCAAACCCGTTAGACCACCAAATGCAAAGACTTTCAACCAAAATAGAATGAAAAGACTTTTTAATAACTTTAATCTCTGCTAATATCTTTGATCGACGAACGGGACACACTCAAGCTGGTGCATGGTGCACTGGGACTCTCGGATTGGCCGTGAGGATAAACATCAATAAAATATCCCCTCATATATCCCGATTTTGAGCGGAATATTTATGTTTTTTAAGGTTATTTCATGTTCAAAATTACAGAAAAGTCCGTCAAAATTGGCGACGACCAAATCCACATTGAAACAGGTCGAATTGCTCGCCAAGCTGGCGGAGCTGTTCTTATCACTTGCGGTGGTACGCAAGTTCTTGTCTCCGCAACTGCAGCAAAACAGGCGCAGGCAACGGCTTCATTCTTCCCTTTATCAGTAGATTATATTGAAAAGTTTTATTCTGCTGGGCGTATTCCAGGTGGGTATATTAAGAGAGAAACAAGACCATCTGACCGTGAAATCCTAACAAGCCGTCTGATTGACCGCCCTATTCGGCCTCTTTTTCCAGAAACTTATCTTGTTGAAACACAGGTTATTGCCACCGTTGTCTCCCTCGATCCTAAAGTTTCCCCAGCACAACTCGCTATTCTCGGCGCAAGCTGCGCTCTGCATATATCAGACATCCCTTTTGCGGGACCAGTGGCAGGAGTGCGCGTTGGTTATAAAAATGGTAAATACTTAATTAACCCACCTGAAGCTGAACTGCCAGAAAGCGATCTCGACCTTGTTGTTGCTGGTACAAGTGAAGCCATTTTAATGGTTGAAGCCGCAGTAAACTTCCTCTCAGAAGAACAAGTTCTTGAAGCAATCGAAATCGGTCACAAAGAAATTAAAAAACTTTGTGCTGTACAAGAAGAAATCCGTTCAATTTGCGGAAAAGAGAAAAGAGCTGTGCCAAGCGCGCCAGAAAATGCTGATATGAAAGCAACTCTCGCTAAAAAATATGCAAAACCACTCCGTGATGCATACGCCATTGCAGGAAAAGCTGAACGTAAAAGCGAAATAGACAAAATCAAGCAAGAAGCAAAAGCCTCTCTTGTTGAAGAAGGCAATGCTGAATCTGAAAAAGCATTTAGTTACCTTTTCGAAATGCAAGAATATAAAACTTTGCGCACAAGTATTATTAAAGACAACAGACGTGTTGATGGGCGTTCAACAAAAGACATTCGTAATATCGATTGTCAAACAAGCGTTTTAAAAAGAACGCATGGTTCTGCTCTCTTTACCCGTGGTGAAACACAATCCCTCGGCGTTGTTACCTTAGGTACCAGCGATGATGCACAAAGAAGTGAATCCATCATGAATGTTCTAGAAGAAAAAACTTTCATGCTCCATTACAATATGCCGGGTTATTCCGTAGGTGAGGTCAAACGCTTAGGCTCTCCAGCTCGCCGTGAAGTGGGACATGGAAACTTAGCAGAAAGAGCACTTAAAGCAGCACTTCCTGCACGCAATCGCTTTCCATATTCTATTCGCATTGTTTCCGAAATCACAGAAAGCAATGGTTCGAGCTCAATGGCATCCGTTTGTTCAGGCACTCTTTCCATGCTCGACGCTGGTGTTCCTTTAAAAGAGCCAATTGCAGGTATTGCGATGGGACTTATTTTAGAAGGTAAAGAGTTTGCAATCCTTTCTGATATTTTAGGTGATGAAGACCACCTAGGAGATATGGATTTTAAAGTTGCTGGAAGTAAATCAGGAATCACAGCTTTGCAAATGGATATTAAAATCGAAGGAATTTCAATGGAAATTCTTAGACAAGCTCTTGCGCAAGCTAAAGAAGGCCGTACACATATTCTTGACAGAATGCTCCACACAATTGCGCGTCCAAACGATTTAAGTCAATTGGCACCACGCATTGAACAGATTAAAATTAAGCCTGAAAGAGTGCGTGATCTTATTGGCCCAGGTGGTAAAAATATCAAGAAAATCGTTGCTGACACAGGTTGTAAACTTGAAGTCAACGATGAAGGCATCGTGAGCGTTGCTTCGACCGATGGAACTGCAGCGGCAAAAGCTAAACGCATGATAAACTATCTAACCACGGATCCAGAAATTGGCGAAATCTATCTCGGTATTGTCAAGAAAACGGCTGATTTCGGCGCATTTGTTGAAATTAAACCTGGAATTGAAGGCCTTGTGCATATTTCACAATTGGCTGCAACACGAGTCAATAAAACCGAAGAAGTCGTTAAAGAAGGCGATGAAATCATGGTTAAAGTTATCGAACTCGATAGAACAGGCCGGATTAAATTGAGCCGTAAAGATGCCATTGGCAAAACTCCATCAAATGAAGGAACGCGTCCTTGGGTTTTATAATTCCTAAATAGGGCAGTTTTTTCAGCCTCTTAACTCTGTTTCTCTGCACTTAAGCCTTTAAAGTTATTTACCGAAAAGTCTTAATAAATGCTAAGGACAGAGTTTTTTTATGCAAAAAATCTTAATCATTTTTATTTCTATTCTATTTATCTCAATACCATTCAACCCTAAATCTTATGCAGAAGGTTTTAGTGCTAATTGGGTTGATATTATGATCCTCCACAATGGTAAATATAGAGTTATTATTAAATACACTAATGTTCAAATTGGTGAATATAGAGAAGCCTATGTCGATTTTGAATCGAAAAAAGAGGCCATAGAAGTTTTTCAAAAACTCGCCCTTGGAGCAGATTTCTACTGGGGCGACAGAAAAACAATTCATTTCCATAAAACTCCAGACAAACCAAAACCGTATTAAATTTTTAAATTAAATTTTTTTAAATCCTGCACATATGAAATTATAATCTTCGCAATATAATCTGAATATTCAGTGAGATGAGCATGATGACCCTGAGTCAAATGCAATTCAGTCATATTTTCACACATTGGTAAAAAATTATATGCATTTTGCAGAGGGAAAACCTGATCATTTCGCCCGTGAATAATACACACTGGTTGAGATATTTTTTGTGAATAAAAACTCTCTTCTTTGAAAAAGTTCATTATAAGCTCAGTTTGCATCTTTTCTAATTCTTTAGAAATATTTAACACATCACTCGACAAGTAGGAATTGTTTAAAACTTCAAGTTCAATATTTTTACCATACATAAGATTTATATATGCTGGACTTTCAGAATCTTCATTATTTAGGATCTGATAAACATCACTATTTGACACAACTCTCTTTTGTCCACCTGGCGAAGTATTATTAAAAATAACTGCTTTTGGCATAGGGTAATTGTGTAAAGAAAGATAAGATCGAACAACATATCACTCCCATTGAGTGACCGATATTTGGATAATTAAAACAAATCACCGTAAAATATTTCGATAAATTCTCAATAAAATTCTTGTTCCAACGATTTATACTCGATTTAAAACCTGTAAATAAAATAATTTTTTCCGTGCGCTCTGCAAGTTGAAAATATTCAAATACGCAGTTCTTTTTCTTTATAATCTTGTACATTACTTTTTCCTATGAATCTTAAAGAAGTTCTCCTTAACGATGAGAGTAAAGTTATATAAAACTTAGGGAGAGTTCTCAAATAATGAAGAATACTTTATTTCTGGAAGATTTCCCGCAAAAGTTAGATTACGACGCCTAACAAAAGAGGGAAACATGTTGAGGCTTATGATAGATAATAGCTCCAATGTGGTCGAGGCTAGTATCATTGCTAAAAGAATTTAAAATTCATTTTTCAAATAGAATTAGGACTTTTTAAGGAAGGCGATTTTTGGAAGCTACAAACTGGAGCACCATCGAGAGCGCTTCCAACTGAGTTTGGCTCACATTCAACAATTTTAATAAATTTAATCACTGGCCAAAAATAGAAGTTGGGCGCAAATTATTATAAAAAATTCGAGGAAAATTAGATGATGAATGGAATTTTATAGATTCAACAAAAGTTAATACTCACCAGCTATCTGTAAAATCAAAATGCAAAAAGGAAGAATGTATTGCTCTAGCTGTTTGAGGTAATTCAAGTAAAATACAACTGATTGCAGACTCACAAGGAAATCCTATAAATTCTATTTTTAGTGAAAGACAAGATCACGATAGAAGAATAGGAAAGCAATTCATCAAATCGATGTTTAGTAGAAAATCTATTTGTTAGATTAAAACAGTTTAGAAGCATTACCACCCATTTCGATAAATGAAAAATAACTTTGCTTCAATGATTTACAAAATGTATTGTATCGTTTTGGAAAAAATTTAAAATACATCATGCTTATATTTATTTTAAAAAAAATTGCAATAAAGTTGAGAAAAAAAATTATATGTAGTAGGACAAATATTAATGAACTTTCATTTTCAGCTCTTTCGTAGCTGAAGTCATGTTAATTTTTTCAATACATTTTTTAAAAATTGAAGCTATTGCTTCAGTCTTTATAGTGCTTTTTATATTTTTTTTATGCGAATTATGAATCATAAGGAGATTCAATGAACAAACAAAAATTATTTTTCTATTTCATTTTTATGATATCATTTTTATTACATGAAAGATACTCTATTGCTGAAGAAGTAAAAGTTATTTGTTCAGATAAAAATCAGAATTGGGAGTTACTTGATAAAGGAAATACTAAAGTACAAGGTAAATGGCAATCAATGCCCATAGACGAAAATCATTATTTTGTTCATTTTGTAATTGAAAATGACATTTCTCAAGTCACAGCATTGAAAGAAAAATGTATAGAGGAATTTGGAAAAGAATTTTATTATGCACAACCCTTTAGCGGAATTTGGACTCCATTTTCAACAAATAACTGCCAATTGCTTGATGGACACATTACATTATTACAAGAAGAAGAGCCCGAGCATTCATTTTTACACTTCGGATAATTTTTTTTAATATCTAAAATTTATTAATTATTTGTCAAATAAATATAATATTATATTTTGGAAAAACAGTTTCTCCTTTTACAACATTCTTATTGAAAAGAGACTTTAACTAAACGGTTTTAGACTTCATTTAAATTTCTTGCCCCTTCTTCCAGATCCTCTGCAATACTTGATGCCTGTTGTGAAACTACACTATTTTTTCCGATGCGTATTTAACTTCGGCAATTGCCTTTGTTATATCGGAAACTCCTTGTGTTTGTTCTTTAGAAGCTACTGCAATTTCATTTACAGTAAAAGGAACATGATTTTTAATTATTCGATAGTTGAGAGAGTTTGTTCAATCTTTCTGATACCTCCCTAGTTTTACCTAAAACCTCATTAGCACCCAAAAGATAACGTTTAAATTTTTGAGAAATAAAAATTGCAGGAATTCCAATTGCAGAAGCAAACTGAAGTTCTGTCATGCCACCTTCCAGTTTTTTTTTTAATTTCTTAACCACACTATCTTCAGCATTTATTAAATGAATAATCTCTGGAATATTTTCAATTGCCTGACATTTTAGAAGAAATTACTATTTTTATTTTTCTGAAATATTTCTTCCCATAAAATCTCATCAATTGAATTACAAACTTTCAAATGTAATATTTGCAATAAATGGAGGATTGACAGGTCGTGAAAATTGAAATTTTCTTAATTTTACTTCTAAGCAATTTCTGACAATCTCTTGCGATTTTCCATAAACACCAAAAGTAATATCATTTTTTTCAAAATCTACTGAATTCGACCTTTTCTTAGTATTTTTTATTTTTATCACACCATTTAAAACCATAAGAGGATCTTGAATCTCTTGTTCAGATACGCAAGAAACAAGCTCTTGAGAGGAATATGTTTTTAATTCTGCTAAATATTTGTCTTGAATACGCTTAATCCTATCATTCCCAATGAGTTCAATTTTTAGATTAATCGTTCCGATAATTCTATCCTTTTTCATTATTTCACTTGTATATGCATTATAAACACGCTTTGCCAGAAAGAGTTTGCGAACATCTATTATTTCATAGTTTCTTTTAAAATAAATTAAGTAGTTTTCTTTTGAAGTTCTGTCTGTATTTTTTTTAATTTCTGAACTACCCAGAAAATAAACTGCGTCAGGATCTCGTTTATTATTCAAATTAATTTCAATTACTTTTGTAATTGCTCTTTCTTTTATATTTGCTAAAGTATAATATGAATCATTCAAGCTAAAATAATTTTTTGTAATTCTAATTTTTTTCAATAAATCATATGTATTAAAATTATTTAACTTTTTGTTTTCTGAAATAACATTCATTGATTGCAGCGTCCAGTTGCCTTCTGGAAAATAAAATTTTTGTGGCACAAACTTTTCATCTTTACATTTAAGCGACGTGTGATTGAGTTTCATAAGAAACGAATATTGTATTGGCTCTGTTTTATTGACCCAGATAAAGCGCAGAGTCCCTTTTACTTCGCATGGTATATCCAAAATTAGCCCTAAATAATATGTTTTAGAAGACTTAAGATAATTTCCAGAACTCTGTAAAGGTGGAAAGGAAAGATTTGCCACTTGAAATCCAGAGAAATTTTTATGAAAAGTTCTCCCTAGTTTTTTGATATATTCACGTATTGGATCAATATAAATAACATCATCATCTATTATATCAAATAAAGTCTTTTTTTCCAAAGTTTTATTAATAAAATATATTTTTGTTTCAGCAGAAAGAGAAGGGAAGGGAGAGATATTATTTTTCCCTACTATGAATTGAATTTTTTGATCAACTTTACTTGTAAATGGATCAGAATAAGGAATATCAATTTGAGTAAATCCATTGGTTCCATTTTTCATTTCTGCACTTACTCCAATGAACTCATACTTCCCCTCTGGAAGTTTAATAAGTTTTGCTGAATAAACGGTTTTTATAAGATTTTTATTCGTGAGAATAAATTGCTTTTGATTTTTCAACGGAAGGTCTAAACTTGAATAAATATATTTATTTTGACTTATTTCTCTGAAATTTAAACGTATAGAGCGAATAGTCAGATTAAGATTCGTGCTGCTCCCTTCACCTAAAGAAAATGTCCACGCAACTGGAAACCAAATATATCCATGATCCTGCGCATATAAGATATTAGAATAGAAAATAAAGATAACATAGGTTAAAAATGAAATTACCTTTATCATATTTTCTCTTGCAGTCTGTAAGTTTTATTTATAAAATATTTTTTTACTTTGGAGAATACCGTGTTAAAAAAAATGTTGCTGCTCTCAAGCCAAGTTCTCCTAAGAGAAAATTCTGAGTTTATTATTTGCCCAGCTTTTATAGAAATCTCTGGTATTCATATTACCAAGGTTAAAAAACACACATTAAAATCTTATCAAGAACATAAGGAAAAAGAAAAGAAAAACACAGATCACGAAATCCATGATTTTGGCGATCGTTTGATTTCACCCTCTTTTGTTAATTGCCATACCCATATCGCAATGTGCTTCTTTAGAGCAATATTAAGTAATAGATGTCAAACAAAAAACTTAGTCGAAGACTTATTCTTTAAAGCAGAATCGCACTTAACAGCATCAGATGTACATGCTTTTGCTCGCATGGGCGCATATGAAAATATTTTAAATGGCAATGCTCTTATATGGGATCATTATTACCATGGAAACTCTGTTGCCCAAGCTTGCTTAGAGACAGGTATTAGTGCCGTTATTTCCCCAACTTTACAAGATCTGTCAGGACCTGGTGTAGAACTTTGCGAACACTCTTTTCAAGAGACACTCGCAATAAGTGAAAATTCCCAGTATTCAAATGCTGGAATATTTTCTGCATTTGGCCCCCATGCCACGGACTCTGTAAGTGAAAATTTATGGGCACGAATTCGTCAGGCAGCGCTCGCTCATAATCTCCCAATACATTCTCATGTTGCTCAATCATACGAAGAAGTGAAAAGAATTTATTCACGATATAAATTAACTCCAATTGGATTTCTGCACAAACTCAAAATTTTTGATGAAAATATAAATTCATTACTTGTTCATGGAATTTATTTAAATAAAAGCGATTTTAAAAAAATAGATGCACAAAACTGCGCACTTGTATTCTGCCCATTTTCCCAAATGATTTTCCAGTTTCCTGCAAATATTTTAGAATGGGAAAAACATGACACACAATGGTTTATTGGCACAGATTGTGTCGCAAGCAATGACTCTATGAATGTTCAAAAAGAGTTGCGCTTTGTGGGAGGCTTTCCTTCTTTAAATAATACATTTTGCAAATATACAAATATTCTTAACAAAAAATTTGGCAAAGAAAATAATTTATTTATAAAAAATCGTATGAGAACAAAAATTTTAGAAGATAAATTTTCAAACACAAATTTCTTATTAAAAAAGGTTCTAAATGGTCCAGGAAATTTTCACCCGCGTTTTCAAGCAGGCTCTATTGAGAATAATACTTTAGCCAATATCACTGTATGGGAAACTAACCATCCTTGTTTTTGGCCACCATCGGATCTATTAAGGTCGTTAAGCATGGGGGACACCACGGGAGCAATACACAATATGTGTATTAATGGAACATGGCATGGCAAAAATGGTGAGTTCACCCAAAGCATTCTTGAAAGCCACAAATATAAAGAGTCCTTAAAAGAAGCAAATGAAAGACTCAGGCTATTGATAAAAAAAATTTAATCCCAAATTTAAAATAATCCCAGTTTCTCGACTTGAAGATTTTTTTTCACTAGGATATAGCTCAGCTCACTCTATCTTGGGGAATCGTCTAATGGCAGGACGACGGGTTCTGACTCCGTTAGTCTAGGTTCGAGTCCTAGTTCCCCAGCCACTCATAAACAAATAATTTATAATTTTTTATAAATTCCGTTGAGTTCATTAAATGCCTTTAAATAAAATTAATAGAATCTTTCTAAAAACTGCTAACAGAAATTTTTTAAACTGTGCTATTATAGTGATAAATTGTGAAAAGATTTCCAATCAGCTTTTAGCTTGAATAGGGCAAATATTATGAATAAGAAATCTCAAACAGATACAGCACCTTTAACTTCCCAAACTCAAAATGAGCTTATTCAGTTACTTTTAAAGAAAAATCAGGAGAATAAGCAAAAAGAACTTTTAAAAAAGCTTTTAAAAATAAATTCTGAAAAAAAGGCTAAATATAGCAACTGTCAATCATGATTTTCTAGAAGATTGCATAATTTTTACTGAGCAGAGCAAACTATTTAATGATGTAAAAATAAAATTCAATTTTATCATATATTCTATTTGTTCAATTTTTTTTAATAATTACACAGGATTTATTGCTTTTTGTGAAATAACCCCTGTTATTTCACTCATATTATTTTTAAACTCATCTGGATTTCTAATATTTTTTAATATTATTGGTTTGTCATTAGCTGTCAATACGTGAACGTTTCCTGCACCAAATAACCTCTGAAATATTCTTTGAGATATCTCAAAATCATTGATTTTTTGGATAGGAATTTCTCTCTTTTTCTTTGAAAAAAGCCCCTCTTCAATATATAATCTTTGATTCGTAAGAGAATAATTTTTTGCACGAATAACTAAAACTTTATAAATAAAAGGTAACCAGCCTATTATTAAAAATGATAACAAAAAAGAATCTTTTGAAGCAAGACTTGCTAAACCAAAGATAGTCAGAAAAATTCCGAAAATAATTTGGGAAATATTCTCCAACCAATGAATATTTGCTTTTAACTTTAATTTTTCATTTTCTCTTAATTTTAAAGTCATTGAACCCTCCTCAGTTAAATACTTATAAACTTACTGCCAATAGAATTTATTATTGATTTTTTATTTAATAATGTAAAGCATTTATAGAAAAAATGTTAAGCACGATTGATTATTGATTTTTTAAAAAATTAATTTAAATTTTAAGTAATTAATGTAAATTAATTGACAGATTTTAATAATGAAACTATTTTTGAACAAAAGTAAACAAGGAGGAAAAGTGCGTTATTTAAATCTTGCAATTAATGAGCTCGATCTTTATCTTGACTATACAGTTTTTTCTATAATGGCAATTTATGTATTATCAAGTAATAGTTTAGAAATTGGCATTATGGGAGCCTGCTTTACGGCACCTTAGATCATATTTAGTAAAACAATTGGCAAAGCTGCAGACAAAATCGAAACTCATAAAATTCGGACAGTAAGTTTTGCATTCATGTTGATAGCCATGATCCTGTCACTGTATATTGCAAATATATTTTTTCTTTGCTCAATTGTCTTTTTAAAGAATATAGGCCGATTTGGCAATTCAGTTACAGTCTCTAAAATGTTATTGCCTACAGAAACTTCTGCTCAATTTTATGAAAAATATGGTTATATTGTTAACTCAAGTCGCATATGCATGCCGATCCTTTCTATATTATTATATAATAATATTGGGCTATCTTCCTTACTCTATCTATCCGTTTTTTTAAATTTAATTGGATTATATACATTCATAAGAATGAATGTCGTGGAAAAATCGCCACAACTTGCAAAAGCTGATTGCACAAAAAGCACCGGTGTAGAAACAAAAATCAGCAACGATAGGCTTTTATTGTTTGCTATTACATGCTTTGTTTTATCTTCACTTTCCCTCTACCTCAGCAATGATCTTATTTCCTTTTTATTTATGAGTTTTGGCGCTTCCGAGACCAGCATAGGTTTACTCATGAACTCAATTTCTTTTTTTCTCTTCGGTTATGCGACTCAAAGTTGGCTCATATCACCCGTTTTCGCCTTTTACGTAGCAATAGGTTTCACGGGATTAGCATCTGGAATTTTAAGCCTGAGTTTCAAAACCATTTTGCAAGATCGCATTCCATTTGCTCAGATTGGCAGAGTATCAGCTACTATTCAATCCATTGCAGCCATCGTTGCAACAACTCTTCCTTTTCTGGGTGGTGCTCTGGCAAAGTTTACAAATATCCAAATGCCATTTAAAGTGAGTTTTTTATTCTTCGCAATTGTGTTTTTTTTCACGACTTTCATTATTATTTTTTATAAAAATTTATTGATACCTAAAACTCAAGTCATAAAAACTTATTGATTAAATGTTTTTTGAAATTAAATTCGAGGAATAATCATTCATAGATTAAAATTGTTCTTAAAAAATTTTTATAGGGAATATTTCAAATATTTTTTAGTACTATTTTCGCAGGAGAAAATTATCTTATAAAGAAATATTTTTTTCTAGAAATTCTCGAATGCCCAATTCACTCCCTTCAAAATGGGGTAGGGGAATATCTGAAATTTTTTCTATACTCATCCAAGAAAGATCTATAAACTTATCTGGTTCCATAACTTTTAACTGACCCTTAAAGCAATTACAATATAAAATGATAGAGATATTATGCACGCCTTCATCTTTAAATGTTTCTATATTATTAGTAACACAAAAAAAGTCTGCATTTTCGATTTGTAAATTTGTTTCCTCAAAAATTTCTCTTTTTGCACACTCTAAGAATCCTTCACCAGCTTCAAGCATACCTCCTGGAATTGAATAAAATCCATTGCCATGCTTACCAATTCTTTTTCCTATCAGTATTTTCTGATCTTTTTCTATTATAACTCCAATACCTACACCTGGTTTCATATTACACTCCTGTTTTTATGAAAACTTATTGAAAATTTAATACTATCGCTGCTTAGAAAAATCAATATTACTACTTCTCATATTTTTATTACGGAAAAAATATTCATTTTAAAATTTGTAAATTAAATATTTTGCACGTATAAGATATTTGTAATTTAATATGGAGGCTCATATGTTTATAAGATCGAATAAGTTCAATTATTTAGTAACATGCTTATCTATTGTAACAATTACTTCATGTCAAACTCACAAGAATGTTTCAGAAATGTCACAAGAAAAAAACAATCTTGCGTCAAAAAATAAAATTATACTTTATGTTTGGGATGGATTGCGCCCTGATGTATTAACCGATCCAAAAGCTAAAGATCTTATCCCGAACTTAATTCAATTAGCTAAAAATGGTGTTGAATTTAAAAATAATCATTCATCTTATCCAACATTCACAATGCTTAATGCCCAAGTTTTTGCTACAGGGAGCAACGCTGGAAAAAGTGGATTTTACGGGAATACACTTTATTATCCTTGGCGCGCACTCAATAAAAATATTAAAGAACAAGCGCGCGATGCTAGCGGTGCAGATATCACAAATTCTTTTTTAGAGCCTTTTTTTACACAAGACTATAAAATATTACAAAGTATAGATCAGCCACAAGCTGAAGAACCCCTTATTCAAGTCACCACTCTTATGCAAGAAGCACAAAGAAATGGTCTTGTCACAGCCGTTGTCGGGAAATCTGGTTCCGCATTTATTCAAGATTATAAAGCGCAAGGATTTATTCTTGATGAAAAACATGCATGGCCTCTAGCATTTGCAAAAGAACTGCAAGAAAAAAATATTAGTTTACCAAAGTACACTGCAAATGCGTATGAACCTGGACAAATCATTCTCGCAGAAAACAATGGGAATCCTATCAAAAGTGATAAATTTCACTATTTAGGCGACGAAAATGAAGGCACCGATCCTATAAAAGGTAACAAATCACCTTATAATTCCCAAAATGATTATATGTCCAACGTTTTTATCAATAATATTATCCCCGAAAAAAACCCAGATTTAAGCGTTTTATGGTTGAGAAATCCTGACTCCACTGAGCACGCATATGGACCAGGCTCAAGTGCATATTATGACGCATTATCTGCCAATGATAAAATACTAGGAAAGCTTGTTGCAAAACTTAAAGAGCTTAATCTAGATAAAATGACAAATATTATTATCGTTTCAGACCATTCACATAGTAATATCTTAGCAACAAAAAGAAATGATACAAATGGTTTTCCTCAACTTATGTATGATCTTCACCAGATAATAAGTGATGAAAATGGAAATCATAAAATCGGCCCAGCCACAAAAGCTGAGAAATCTCTTTCAAAAATAAATAACGAAAAAATATTAATTACAAATGGCATTTCTGTCTCAGGCACTATACGAACTGCTGACCTCATAACTAAAGCAAAATTAAAAACAAAAGATGGCTATTTAATTGCAGCATACGACGGAGGTGATTGCAGTTTTAATGCTGGATTATCTGGAATAAGAAAATCAGATGGACAAATTCATACTTCATCTCCCGGCTACAATAAGCCTGATGCAATTTGTAAAGACAAATCTGGAAAAAATTTAGCTTTTACTTCTCCAGCATATCCTGTACCGAGTGATCTTTCTAACTCTGATAAGGTTGAAAAAATCGTGATTGCTCCCAATGGAGGTACAGATTATATTTATCTACCTAATCACAATCCAGAAGTTCTGAAAGAACTGACTCGCTTTTTTCAAAGACGCCAAGAATACAGCGCTATTTTTGTTGATGACCTGAGATATCGCTTAGGATCTCAGTTTCCCCAAGGAGCATTACCTCTTTCCTATGTAAAATTAGCAAATACTTCTGGAAGAAATCCAGATATAATCGTGAGTCTAACAAGCAATGCCAACGTGGTTGTCAATGGATTAAAAGGTACAGAATTCGATTCTACTGATGGTGAATGGCAAAGAGGAAATCATGGTTCCTTTGGAAAAATAGATATTCATAATACTTTATTAGCTATTGGACCCGATTTTAAAGAAAAAATATCAATTGATTTACCTACTGGAAATGTTGACGTGGCGCCAACAATTGCGACTCTATTAGGCTTGAAGTTAGGGCAGACCGATGGTAGACCACTATTAGAAGCACTTAAAAATTCAAATGTGAGTGAAAGTAATATCAAAGTAACAAGTATGAATTTAACATCTTCTGCTGTTTGCGATCTAGAGATATATCATCCAACAACTCATCCATTTGATTTCCATTCCGAAGTCAAAAATAGTTTTATCGACGCAGAAGTGAACAGCTATTATACGGATTTAAATGTTAAGATTTTAACCACCCACGATGGGAACCGTTATGTGTATTTCGATGAAGCATCTGCAAAAAGACTAAATGGCTGCCCAAAAGTAAGCTTCACTGAATTTGATTTAGATAATAAATCCAAAGTTGCATTATCTGAGTGAAAAATTATTCGCTGCAGATAAATATTCCACTTTTAGATTGTTTAAAAACTCTTCTACTGATAATTCTTTTTTAATTAAATGCACAGATTGTCCACACCATAAGGATAAATAATCGCTCTTATTTTTCTTTTGAGAAAGAGAGCGAATTTCTTTTGTCATGTGATTTTGAATTGGAAATGGAAGTGCCTTCATTTGCGCTGAATTTAATTCCGTTACAAATTTGTTACATATTCCTCGCGCTTTTTTCCCTGAGATCTTCTCTGTTACAATTGTATTATGTGCATATGAATTCAATAATGCTTTCTTATATGCACCCACAGCAGAGCTCTCACGTGTCAGTAAAAATCCTGTCCCAATTTGCACTGCTGTTGCGCCTAAAATCCTGGCAGCCAATATTCCTTTACCAGTCGCTATTCCCCCTGCTGCAATAATTGGAATTCTAATATTTTCTGAAACTTCTTGTAATAAAGAGAAAAGTCCTATTTCATCATTCATTTTTAAAAAAGCACTTCTATGCCCACCAGACTCTATTCCTTGCACCACAAGCGCATCGAGCCCGATATTTTCAACTGCTTTTGCTTCTTCAATATTCGTACAACTCCCAACAAGGTATATATTATTATTTCTTAACTTTTCTATCCACTTTTCTTTAGGTAAACCAAAAGTAAAACTCACTAATTTTACTCCTTGTTTAATAATAATATCTATTTTCTTATCATTCTCTTCATTTACTGCAAAATTTAATTTTTTTTGCGCCGGAATTTTTAATTTTTTTTCAATTTTAGTTATAATTTCTGGTTTTTTATAATCAGCTGCCTTTTTATTATCTAACATAAATAAGTTTACGCCAAATAATCCATTAGCCGCATGTTTAACTTCAATTATTTGCTTTTCCAGTACTTCAGCAGAAAGATAACCCGCAGCTAAAAACCCTATGCAATTATTTTTTATGACTGCCGAAACAAGTGGAGGCAAAGACAACCCCCCAGCCATTGGTCCTTGAATTACAGGAATTTTGATTTTGTATTGCAAATTAAATTCATGACTGAGGAATTTTGGCATTGCAGATTTCATACTTATTTTCCTTTTTATTGCATAAAAGAAAATATTAGAATGCGCCTATATTATAATCAAGTTTTATAAAAGGGTGTCTTTTTTATATATAAAACAAAAATCCCCAGTTTATCATAAACTGGGGATTTTAATTGGAGCGGGAAAAGGGACTCGAACCCTCGACCCTCGCCATGGCAAGGCGATGCTCTAGCCAACTGAGCTACTCCCGCACCTGAGAGTGTTTTTTTATCTACAGAAAGAGACCAAGAGAGTCAAGAGATTTCACAGAAAAAAATCTAAAGAAACAATTTGAACGCATAAACTATTGATTATTAACGGAAAACTGAACCTTCCAGCGATTGCGCAATTCAAAGGCCTGCATATTTTGAGAATCCGCCTGAAGCTGAGATGACTTTCCTGCATAAGAAAAAGGTGTCTCAAGCGTGGCTTTGGTCTGCGCTTCATACAAGATAGGCCATTCTGTTTGTTTTCGACTCATTTTTCCTTCTATTTGTTTAAAATATTCTTCTTGGATTTTCCAATAGGCCAAACTTTTTTCGAATAAAAATCCCAACCTATTGAATAGAGCTTGAACATTGCAATCCGAGGCATAGCGCAGAATTTTCTCAAGATCTGGAGAAATTGTTATTTTTTTACAGAGCCTTACAAGTTCATGAAAGGGGGGACAATGAGCCGGTCGTTTCAGGCAATCCACAAGAGATTTTTCAAAATTTGAAGCCAATAATGGAAATTCAAGTTCACCATTATGCAAAAGATATGTTTCAAGCCCATGAGGTTCTGGACTTTGACACCAAAAATAATAAACCCCTTCAAACTTAAAAGAATTAAACTTTGTTGGACTTACGATAAAAATTGTATCATTTTCTTTTGGAGTTTCTTTTGCATGAAGTTGCAGAGCAGAGTGAAAACCAACATAACAATAAGGCGTAAGTTTGGATGCTATAGCAAAGGGTGAACTTTTCTCACGTTCTGGTCGCTCGCCAATTTTAGAAACTCGGTAGAGTCCTTGTCGAATGGGAAAAATATATCCTCGTGTTGCAAGTTCGCTCAATCGTTTACGTAAGGTATTGCCAGTGGTTTTTAATTTTTCTCGGGCTTCTTCAATAGTGAAGATTTGTCCTTGTTTAAAATGTTCATAAATTCTTGGTAACTTCATGCATAATTCTCCAAATAGGCACTTATTTTTTTTATAAAGTACCAAATAAAGGATACTTTTGGGAGTTTAGCACGCATGTTACTTAACATTAGAAATAGGTGTTAATATGTTGACGGTAAAGAATTGGCGGAATTTTTGGATTCGATATTTATTAGGGAGTTTAATTTTTTTCGTCCCGTTTTTTGTTATCTCGATAATATTTTCATCTGGTTTTGTTTATTTAGGTGAAAATACATTTTCATTATTTTTAATAGTGATAAAAAGCCATCCAATACTTGTAGCATCCATTTTATTAAAGATCTTATTTATCTCATGGATAATCTGTCTAGGACTTCAATTTATAACATCATCATTTAAATATAAATACAAAATTATTTTTGGTTTTATATTTTTTATTTGCTGCATAATAAGAATTAGCTCTATGTATCCAGCTGTGACTGAAAACTGGCTTATAGTACAAAATTTCGATTTTGCAAGAAAGATTGTCCAGGATCTATCAACTCTTTCTGAAATATCAAGAAGAAAAACATTTGCAGAATGGCTTCCTTTTATAGCGCTTTCAATTGCATTTTGCATTAATTTCATTATTCATATGAAATTTTTAATTCTCCAGAGCAGAATTGTAAAAAAAGCTCGTTCTGGAATTCAAGTTGAAGAGCTTGACATAGAATCAAGAATTTTTTCAATACAAGGCGTTTCATTTGTTATATTTTTCATATTTGGCAGTATTTTTCTTATTAATATGAATTCTTCATTGCAAATAAATTTACCACAAAATAACACAAGACAGCATCGACCAAATGTCTTTATTTTTGCCAGTGATAGTTTACGCTATGATCGCTTGAATGAAAATAAATATGCTAATGTTATGCCATTTTTAAGAACTAAACTGAGAGAAGCTGAATTATTTAAACCTATGCTTGTAGGAATTCCGCGCACATTTCCAAGTTGGGTCGAAATTGCTACAGGAATTTACTCTTCCAATAATGGTGTCAGAACTATGTTTCCTTCAAGAAATACCAGAATTGGAAAAAAACAAACAATTTTTGAAACGGCAAAAGAAAGTGGATATTCGACAATTTTTGTCTCTGATTTTGCAGGGGATATATTTCCAAGATATCCATTTGGCGCAGACGAAATAAATGCACCAACCTCAAATTTACAATCCATGGTCGAAAATGGAATAATCTCAGGCATCAGTGTAATTCAATCTATTTTAACTTTACCTAAAATGCATCGCATACTTCCCGCTTTGCTTGAGTCTCCAGAAATATCCGATCCACGCTTAGTTGCAAAAGCTTTTTCAGAAAGTCTTTCCCATGTTTCAGAAGTATCACGTCCGGTGTTTATGACTACATTTTTCTCGACAGCTCACTTTCCCTATGCAGCACCTGGTCCTTGGTTTGCGAAATTTCAGGATAAAGATGACAAAGGTAATTATAAATTTAGAAAAATCCCTGATCAAACCTTGATAGATAATGCAAAAATTAATAATATTTCTGAAACTTCTATAAATCAAACTATTGCGTTATATGATGGATCATTAAATGCAATCGATAGCACCCTAAAAGATTTATATCTTGAATTAGAAAATAAAGGCTGGCTCAGAAATTCTATTATTCTTTTTTTTGGTGATCACGGAGAAAATCTTTATGAAGGCAATTTAGGAATGGGACATGGGGATGGAGTTTCAGGTGAATATTCTAACGTAACACCGCTTATTATACTAACTAAAGGGAACTCAGTCCCTATTCAATCACAAAAGCCTATTAAACATATTGTTCGCACAATTGATATTGCTCCTACAATTGCCAGAAGAATTAATGTTAATTTTCCGGAAAATGAGTTAGATGGAGAGCCTCTTCTCGACATTACTGAGAAACTACCAAATTTTCCCTCGGGACTCGCCTATATGGAAACTGGTATTTGGTTTACGACTGGAAAGTTAACGCCCGAACATCAACCAAGAGTTATTTATCCAAGCGTTACATCTCTTTTAGATATTGATGAAGGCATGAATTTTGAATTTTACGTCAGACCAAGTTATTCACAAGCAATACCTGGTGTAAAAGAAAGAGCATGGGTAAATGATATATATAAATTAATTGCGAGAACAACGCGCTATGGTGTGCAAACCTCTTTGTATTTTCGTACTGATAAAGCCTCAGAAGTTGATTTATTAGCAGATCCAAAAAGTGTTGAAAATTATAAGGCAATTGCTATGGAGATGCTTAATCAAATGAATAAATATTTAATATCAAGAGGTGTCGAAATAGTTCCTAATGGTAAAGGTTCATTCTTTTATTCGGAGAATATTACTCAATGAAGAAACTTAAGCGTCAATATATTCGAATAATATTAAGACCATTAAAAGCCCTCCGCCTTTCTTTAACTTATTTCTATGGCCGTATAGCATTATCTTTTGCTTTAAGAGGTATAAAAGTTCCAGGCCTCGATAAAATAAAAAAACGAATGCCACAAAGTGCTCTTGGTGCGTATGAAAGAAGGGTTCTTATATACGAAATAAAAGGAGAAAGATATTCTTTTCGCAAAGGACCTTTATGGTTACGAATTGTTTACGAAACACTTTCTTATTTTTTATCTAGAAATAGATTTTGGATATTAATTTTATTAAAGACAACAGTTGCTTTTCTAATAATAGCTATACCAATTCTAATTTTTATTTTAATTCGTGGTGTTTTGCCAGTTCCAGAACGCGTTCCTTACGTATCAATAAATACTAAATTGAATGAAACTTCTCAAATTCGCACGGATTGGCTTTATACGGAAGCGCCTTTTAATGATGAAGACCTAAAAACTCCATTCAATTATATTGATCCTGATAATGCAAGAGGAGTCGTTATAACACCAGTTATAGAGCCAGGCGCGCCCGCAGGTTTAATCCACTTTGGCATAGGCTATTATCCTATGAAATTGAATTTATTACGAGGATTTTTAGTTAGCAATCAAGCACCTTTAGTTGTTACCAGAAAAAGAAATATTAAAATTGAAGTGGAGGATGGAAATAAAATAAGAATTCAATATTATTTATTTCCTCAAAAAAATAAAGCACAAGCACAATGTAAAATTCAAATAAAAGATCAAAATGGAAATATAATTGCAAGTACTATTGAAACAACTACGACACAATTAAAAACCAGAGTAGCTAATTCTATTTCTGCAGCTTGGAATGAGCGGTTTTTGCCAAATACAATCCCAAATTATGGAAAAATTGGTGAGTTTATAATTAATGTAAAAACACCTCCGCAAAAACTAGTTGCTCATGTTTCTAATCTATCAGAAGAACAGGAAAAAGAAATTACAAGCAATAACTCTTTTAGTGAAAATATTTTAAAACAATTTAATATCAACCAACCACAAAAGACCGGAGTCGATCTCACCAATGATTCCTGTATCTTTGCTTTAGGTGATTTTAGTCTTGAACGGACAGTAGTATCGCCTCCAAAAAGAAGAGGTATTATTTTTATATTAATAGATACATTAAGAGCAGAAACTGCTTATGATTCAAAATTAATGCCAAATTTAAATGACTTTGCTAAAACCCAAAGTATAAAATTTTTAGAGCACAGAGCACAGGGTAACATGACCGTTCCGAGCATATTACCGCTCATGACTTCTCACTACTCCCGCGAAATAGGATCCGTAGCGTTTACTTATGCGGCAGATCAAAAAATGAAAAAGAATTTTTATGATAAAAAATATCCTATGCTTGCAACTTCTATGCAAAACTTAGGCTATCGTGTTGGTGCCATCGGTTGGTTATCTCTTTTTACTGAAGCAATGGAAGGCGGAGTTGATCTCGGTTTTCACAATGCTATTGTTTCAGAAACTCCAGAATACGAAGCCCGACAAATTACGGAACAAATGGGTACTTGGCTTGAAAATTATGGCGATGCACCCTTCTTTTTATATTTGCATTACAATACGACGCATGGCCCCTATAAACCTCCCCTTGAAGATATCGATTTAAAAAAGTTTCTTTCGAAACCATTTGGCTTGAATCAAAAAAGACAACTGTACAATGGAGCCGCTCGCTATTGGGATACTGAATTTGTTTATATTGTACAGAAGTTAAAAGACTTAGGTATATATGATCAAGTTGATATTATTGTTACCTCCGATCATGGTGCACAACTTGATCGTCAACCTTGGAATTATTTTCAAGGAGTTCCACAAAATATTGATGGTGGCTATGCTGATAAAGGAAATTCATTATTTGATGAAGAAGTAAGGGTTCCTCTTATTATTAAACTCGCAGATAATTTCAAAGGGATTGGTGAAACCGTAAGCATCCCCACAGCTCATGTTGATATGCTTCCAACTTTACATAGCCTTGCTGGTGGATCTGACATAAGTAAACAATTGCGAGGATTCGATTTTTCCCATGCCATACAAATGAATTCTAAACTCACTTTTCAAGATATTTTGCAAGAGCGAAAAAGCATCTATTTTGATGGACATAAGTACGCAGGAATTCTCTATTGGGGAGGAGAATTTAAAGATAAACCTATGAAATACATGCGACAACTCACACCTGATAGAGTAAAACTTTACTTAACCCATAATCCTTGGAGCCAGGTGATCAATTGGTACCAACCTGAAATTTTTTCATCTGTAAATTTTAACACGCACACGGAAGATATATTAGCAAATGTGCAAAATAATAAATTAAAAGAATTACGTAGCGCATACTATCAAAATTCTCCTTCGGATAAAGTGATTCGCTTTATTGCTAAATATAACGGACATTTTACTATGTCATTAAAATTAAAACATAAAGAAAAAAATAATTTAGCAAAAATATCATTAATTCCAGAGGGCGTTAAATACACAGAGAAAAAAATGAGTGACACAGTGCAATACGATTTTAATGGAAAAATAAACCCAGATGAAAGTATATGGATTAATTTAGGTGATAGTACTATTGAAGATATAAAATTAAAAGAAAATGTAACCCCGGTTATTTGCCCTAACGGTAATAAAATTGCAGCAGAGTATTTAGTCGATTCTTTACAAAATAATATTTGCTCTTTTTTTGCACCTCCTGATGGAATCATAGAACGCAATTATAGTATTGAAGACCAAGTTATCGTTATACAAAAAAGTTTATCCAATGAACAAGTCGAGCAAATTGAAGGAACAGGCGGCGGAGCAGCTTTGCAAAATGCTCTGCGCGAATGGGGTTATGCAAAGTGAAAGAGGTTAAATTAATAAATAAAAAACAATGCGATGAAGTCTTTAAAATACTTTTTCAGACTTGGCCTCAAGCGCAATGTGAATTGCTCCACAATAATCACTTTCAGCTTTTAATCGCTGTGGTTTTAAGCGCGCAAGCGACAGATAAATCTGTTAACAAAGCGCTTGAACCACTTCTTCAACAATCTCCTTTTTTTTCCGCTGCAGATCTCATTGAAATGGGTGAAGAATCATTTCTAAAAGTGATAAAAAGCATTGGACTCGCCCCGACAAAAGCGCGCAATTGTTTTAAATTAGCGAAAATTTTACAAGAAAAATACCTTGGGGATGTCCCACTTGAGCGTGAAAAACTTGAAGAATTACCTGGAGTCGGGCGTAAAACGGCAAATGTAATCTTAAATGTCCTCTGCAATCTTCCCACAATGGCAGTTGATACGCATGTAGAAAGATTATCCCAAAGAATTGGCCTCGTTTTGCAAACAAAAGATCGGCTTAAAATTGAAGAGGAACTCTTAAAAAGAGTTCCGCAAAAATATGCCGTAAAAGCACATCATATTCTTATTTTTCACGGTAGATATCACTGTGTGGCAAGAAAACCAAAGTGTGAACTCTGTCCAATAGAACATTTATGTCTAAAAGTTGGGGTCACACATTGAATAAAAAGTTCATAATATCTCCGTCTTTACATAGATAATCACGTCCTTCTTTGCGATACAAACCCGCTTCTTTGACTTTAGCTTCACTGCCAAGACGCATGAGATCATCATATGCGTAGACCTCTGCACAAATAAATCCTTTTTCAAAATCAGAGTGAATAACTCCCGCAGCTTGTGGAGCCTTACATTCCTTTGGAATTGTCCATGCTCTTATTTCCTGCACACCTGCTGTAAAATACGTCATAAGCCCTAAAATTGAATATCCTGCTTTTATCAAGCGATCGAGCCCAGATTCTTTGATATTCAGATCATCCATATAGACCTGAGCATCTTCTGGTTCAAGCTGACCTAATTCTTCTTCAAGGCGCGCAGAAACGACAACAACCTGCGCACCCTCTTTATGCGCAATTTCTCTTAAAACTTTAACATGTTTAGAGTTTTCACCATTGTCAGCGAGTTCATTTTCATTCACATTGGCTGCATAAAGGACTTGTTTCTTTGTAATTAAATGCAAGCTTTTTAAGTAGTCTTCTTCATCTTCATTTTTCACTGAAAAAGTGCGTGCTGGTTTAAGCTGCTCCAAGTGATCTTTCAGGCGCAAACCACATTCATGTGAAATTAATATTTTTTTATCATTGTTTTTTAACAAGCGTGACATTTTATCGACGCTTTTTGTCACAGTTTCAAAATCGCAATAAATGAGTTCAGTGTTAATGGTGTCAACGTCTCTTGCGGGATCGGTATTTCCATCAACGTGAGTGATATTCGAATCTTCAAAACAACGAACCACATGCACAATGGCATCAACTTGTTTTATATGCCCTAAAAATTGATTTCCAAGCCCTTCACCGCGGCTCGCTCCCTTTACGAGGCCAGCGATATCAACAAACTCCATGAAAGTTGGCACAATTTTTTTTGCTTTTATAATAGCATTAATTTTTTCCATTCTTTCATCTGGAACAGCAACTCGCCCAACATTTGGCTCAATTGTGCAAAAAGGGTAATTGGCCGCTTGGGCATTTGCTGTTCGAGTTACTGCATTAAATAATGTTGATTTTCCTACGTTCGGAAGGCCTACTATTCCACAATTAAAACCCATGTTTTTCCCTCTTCTTGATAAAGCTTTGCCTTCAAAAACGGCAGGGGGTAACATTAAGATGATTTTAGTCCTAAGGCAAGATCGAAAGAGAAGGTTGTGCCACATTGGTTGACAGTTCTGTAGCTCGTGTTAAACCAATCCCTGAGCCTATGGTTGGAGTTGACATGTGTTGAGGGCATGGTCTCTTCTTAGTTGACACTTTCCTGCTACGACTGAGAATTTACATTTGTTTTAAAGGAATATGACATGAATTCTGAAAATCTTAATAGAACAATAGAGGGAGCAACTGTTCAAGGACCAACAGACGACTCAGATAATACTGCTATGACGAATGAAAAACTTCTTAGTTTTTCATCGTGTCCTGAAGAGTTTAAATTGTTTATTGAAGAAACAAGCTTAGAAAAACTTGTCTATTGGAAACTTCACAATCTTTTTGAAAAATTCGATGAAGATTCACCAAATGATATTTTAAAAACAGTATTGGCGCACGTTGAAAGACCTCTTTTTGCACTCGTGCTCAAAAAGACAAAAGGCAATCAAAGCAAAGCTGCTGATGTTTTAGGCTGTAACAGAAATACTTTGCATAGAAAATTAAAAGAATTTTCTATAGAGCCACGTGATTTACGCCGTGCTTTACGCAATTCAGAACGCTCTTCGGCAAAATCAACATTCAATGCGCGCTTAGAAGAAAACTCTGCCGAAGCAAGACAATAATTTTATTTTGCTGCGTGTATAATATCTATCCGAAATTAAATTATTTTCGGATAGTTAAATAGGTTTAAAATGAATTCTACACCACAAAATACCCCTAGCATTGCCGGTTTACCTCATTCGAGAGAAGCAGAACAAGCTGTACTTGGTACCATTCTTGCCACACCTTCCAGTGTTTTTGGTCACACAGACAAACTCATACCCGAATATTTTTTCGACCCACAGCATAGAGTTATCGTTTCCGCCATGCGCGAACTCGTAGCAGAAAATACTCCCGCTGATGTTACTTTAGTCTATGGTAAATTAAGAGAAAAAGGTGATAATCTAAAGGCAGGAGATCTTGAAGGCGTTCGTAGACTTCTTGAATTTAATGCCCGGCCTGAATTACTTGGTTATTGGTTAGATGAAGTTAAAAAATATTGGGAACTGCGCCTTGTCATTGAGGCATGTGCAGAAATAGTGGGTCGAGGTAAAAAAGTTGCGGGTGCAAATGTAGAAGAATTTTTAAGTTATGCGGAATCAAAATTCACCCAATTAGCAGAGTCAAGAATAACCACTGGGCTTATACCGTCAGCCAGCGTTGTTAAAGAAACAATTCTTGATCTCGAAAAATTATTTCAAAATCCAGGCAAAATAACAGGAATCCCTAGTGGATTTACGGACCTTGATCGCATAACAGCTGGATTTCAACCCTCAGATTTAATTATTCTTGCAGCAAGACCCGCAATGGGAAAAACTTCTTTAGCATTAAATTTTGCTGCCAATGCTGTCTTTCTTCATCAAAAATCCGTTGCTTTTTTTAGTCTTGAAATGAGCAATTCGCAATTGATGCAACGTATGCTTGCAACGGCTGCAAAAATTGAATCGCATAAATTCAGAGATGGTAAGATGACAAGTGAAGAACTTGCTCGCCTTTATCCTGAAGCGGCGTCATTTCAAACGGATAAACTTTTATTGGATGACTCCCCTGGAATTAGTATTATTGACCTCGCAAGCCGCTGTCGCAAAGTGAAAAGAGAACGCGGAACATTAGATCTCATCATTGTTGACTATTTGCAACTTATGTCCGCAGGCGCTTCCCATGGAAAAGCTTCGCAGAGCCGTGAAAGAGAAATTTCAATCATAAGTATGGGACTAAAAGCATTAGCAAAAGAACTTAATTGCCCCGTAATTGCCTTATCACAGCTCAATCGTGGCCTTGAACAAAGACCTGATAAGAGACCACGTCCTTCGGACTTACGCGAATCCGGATCAATCGAGCAAGATGCAGACCAAATTATGTTTGTTTATCGTGATGAAGTGTATAACAAAGACACCACCGATAAAGGAATTGCAGAAATCATAATTGGAAAAAACAGGCATGGTGCAATTGACACTGTAAAACTTGCCTTCCAAAATAGCTTCACTTCATTTCATAATCTTGCACGCTTTGATAGTTAATTTTTTCCTATATTGTTATTCATGAATCTAAATAAGTTGGATTTATCTTTTTAATCAATTCTCCGATGAATTGAAGTCTCAATGTTTTCGTTCCAATCGGAGAGTGAATTTAGTGAATATGTCGCCGTTCGAAAAAATAGATGTCTACTGCATATACAAACCATTCGATCTTCCTATTCCAATTAACAATTTAAATCTGTTAAAAATTAATATAATGAAAAGCTCAATAAATGAAGCCTTTTCTGCTAAAAGAATCGATTCTGAAAACCTTAAATTATTTGTTCTTACCTTAAAACAATATACAGAAAATCATACACAAATAAAAAGCTTTTTACGCCATGGAACAAATGCCAAACATGCTGGCTTTTTCATACTCGAGTCAAATAATGACACTATTACAGAACGCAAAAAAAACAGTGCAGATAAAAATAAATTGGAAAATATTATATGTGAATTTTCAGGGCAAATAAATAAAAATCAGTTTATACAAGAATTAAAGAATTCTATCTATTCATTATTTATTCGTGCTAGCTCAGATTTTCTCTCTTCTTTTTCAACATTAAGAGACATAGAGAGCAGCGCACTTAAAGAAATCAGTCAAGCAATGACGAGTAAATCATTTCTGGCAGGCGACTTTTTAAACTTAGTGCTAAAGAAGAGTATGAAAATATCAGCGGCAGACTCTGGATTTATCCTTATTAAAAAAGGCCTATTTGACGAAAAAAATGATATCAGAGAGTCAAGCAAAATAAATCAAATAAAAAATCAAAAATTTATTTTAAAATATAAAATAAACAATAGCCAAAAAATTTCACTTAAGAAAGAAATTTATGACCCTAAAAAATCGAAGATAACCAAAATAATCTGCGAAGAAATGGTCGGTGTCTCGTGGCACGAAGAAAGTAAATTAATTGTATCAAAAAATAAAAAAGTTCAATCGGCCTCAAACCAATTATCCGAACTTATTTTTGACCCAAAAACATACAAAATAAAATCATACTGTGCATTTCCGATACGTCTACCGTCGTCAGAGGTGGATGGATTTATTCTATTATTAAATAAAAAAATTTCCGATGATATAATATTAGACAAGAAGACAGATATCGAAAATTCCGTTGTCCCATTCCCTTCACACGATCTTAATTTACTAGAATCTCTGACCAATCAAGCAGGAATAGCCCTTGAACACGCAAAACTTATTCATGATTTAAAACAGGTCTTTGAATCTTTCACAGCTGCTAGTATTATTGCGATAGAATCTCGCGATCCCTCTACAAAAGGGCACAGTGAAAGAGTTGCTACTTTAACTGTGGGCTTAGCAGATGCTATCAATCAAACCCAAACTGGTTTGTATGGAAATCTACAATTTTCAAAAATACAAATTGAAGAAATAAAATATGCATCCCTCCTACATGATTTTGGGAAAATTGGTGTGCGTGAACACATTCTGCAAAAGGAAAAAAAATTATTCCCCCATGAACTGGAAAGAATACAAATTCGCTTTTCTTCAATTCAAGATAGAATGTATGCCAATATTCTTGAATCTTACATCAACAGTCTTATGCTTAAAAATCAAGCTCCTTCAGAAAATGAGCTGGCAAAAATTAAATTAGAAGTAAGAAAAGTAGCAGAGAAATTAGAAAATTATTGGAAGACAATTCTTAATGTCAATGAACCTGCCGTCTTAAGCGAAGAGACCTTCGAAAAAATATCGGAGATTGCTGGAACGCAGATTATCATTGGGGATAACCCAGTTCCTTTATTGACACCTCATGAAATCAATTTATTAAGTATCAAAAGAGGCTCTCTCAGCCAACAGGAACGCATTGAAATTGAAAGTCATGTGACACACTCATTTAACTTTCTCGTGAAGATCCCTTGGTCAAAAGAATTAAAAGATCTGCCTGAAATTGTCTATGGCCACCACGAGCGCCTTGATGGCTCTGGTTATCCAAGAAAGTTAAAAAGCAAAGACATCCCAGTACAAGCCAAAATGATGGCGATAACCGATATTTATGATGCACTCATCGCCCGTGATAGACCCTATAAAAAGGCTATTCCTTATGACAGAGCACTCAATATTTTGGAGTCTGAAGTAAAACTTGGTAAGCTGGATGCAGCTCTCTTTAAAATATTTGTTGAAGCCAAAGTAGGGGAGCTGACGCTTGAGGCAAGCTCAGATGAAAGATCGACTTCAGTTGCTTAATCGAGGAAATTATGAAATTTCTTTCTTTTTTGATTTTTATAATATTTATTCTTCCGTTAAATATTTTTGCCCAAAATAAAGTCATTAAAGCTTGCTCTGACAATAGAGGAGAATACCCAAATATAAATTTTGTCAAAGGCAAAACTTTTGGCATTTGGGTTGATATTATTAATGAAGCCTTAATTCGTTTGAAAATTGATAATGAAAAACATAACTATTCATTATCAATTACTGGAATTCCTATTACGAAATGTCAAAGTGAACTGATTAAAGGAAAATACGATGTCATGATCACATCATCGTACAACACAAGAAGAGCAAGTTTCTTTTACTTTCCACCCGGATCAGACAAAGAAAATAAACCCTGCTCTTCCCCTTTTAAGTTTGCTTGCAATGGGTTCGTAGTTATTTCACCAAAAAAAGTGAATAATGAAGATAATAAATATGTTTTTAATGGAAAAATAGAGAATCTCCCCGATCTTGTCTTTATTGATAAAGGCAGAATGATTATGGGTGATTTAGAGGAAAAAGGCATAGTTCCTGAGGTTTCTGAAAAAATTGATGTCAGTATAAATAGAATGCTAAAAGAAGGCGGTGTCGCAATCACAAGCGTTCACACAGGAATTACTATGCTGCAAGATGCAAAATACAGCGACAAAATAACTTTACAAAAAATCCCACTCAGTATCACTTCTTATTATATTCCATTTTCTAAGAAATCGAAATTTACTGAGGAAGAACGCCTCTCTTTCTGGAAAAGCATTTCTGCTGTCAGCAATGATAAAACTTTTCTTGCGAAAATAAATAATCAATATAAATAAATTTTTAAATAAAAATTTTTACATAATTTCATCAGGCCACATATTTAATTCTACTAAATGTTTTTTCCAAAAATTAGGTGCTTGACTCTTCCAATAGAACAAAGAATAATTATAATTTAATTTATCTGAATTATATTTACCTTTAATTTGCACAAACTGGATATATTTACCACACTTTGAATCATCAGAACGCATTTTAAAGTTTGTTATTTTCTTGCGAGCGAGAGCTTTTGCTGTAGCAGAAATTGGATTTTTATCTGCATATTCGAGTAAGTCATCGATTGAAAAAAGAGTTCGCGAATTCAAATCTTATACAGAAAATAATTATGGATTTTGGTATGCAGCATATTTAAATGGTGAAATTATTTCAGATATTGGATTATATTGGAATGAGGAATTTGCACGTCTGCATAATTTAAAAACACTTAAAGAATATAGAAAAATGGGAGTAGCCCAAACATTAATAAAATTTGCTATTGACGATTCAAATCAAGAATTTTTCACTCTTGACGCAGATGAAAATGGCTTGGCAATAAATATGTATAAATCAATTGGATTTATTGTTAAAGAAAAAAAATATGGATTATTTAGTAGTTTGTAATACAAGATTTCATTTTAATAATTTTTAATTTAATAAATAAACAAAACATAGAATATATTCAACTTAGTCTTTAGGAAAAAATGATTATTATGAGTTACCTATTTGAAAATTACTTTTCAATTTTATTTAAGATTATTTCAAGTGAAGTATTTTTATTTTTCTCTTGAAATATCTTCTTATCAGTCATGGATAGAATAACTTATTTGACAATTACTTTTATTTACTATATTGAAATTTTAGAGTTTATAAATCTTTACTTAAAATAATATCTGTTTCAACTTATGCAGCATAAAACCCTAAGAAAGATCATAAAACGTCCTTTCTCACATACTTTATTCAAAGGGTAAAATTGCTTTATGTTTAAACAAGCATTGATCCAAAAAGATTTTTTTAATTTTCGCATCAGCGAATTTCTGAATATATTGAGCATCAACGTTGTCATGATCGCAATCACTTGGTGGATTTTGCAAGACGCACCAAGCTCATTACCACTTGTTTTGAGTTTAAGCGCAGGCTTTCGCATATTGTCTTATGCTTTGTTGAACTTTCTCGGCGATAGCGTTCCATATAAAAAGATATTGCTCATAACTAAATTCATAAATTTAGCCTTTGTTGTCTTAATCATGATCTTTTTTAGCACATCTAAATTTTCTATTTATTATATCTTACCTATTCTTGGCATGTCTATCATAGAGGGAATAACTATGCCCATTGTGATGAGCATTCCACCCAAAATGGTCGCAAAGGAACAATTAGGCAGCGCTATGCGTTTTGAAGGTATGCTGCAGTCCCTGAGTTTTATTTTAGGAAAAGTCATGGGCGGAGCTATCATTGGTATTCTAGGCATACTTTTAAGTTTTATTTCCACAGTAGTTGGATTTATTATTTCTATTATTTTCTGCACAATGACAAAATTTCCTGCAATAAATAACAGCGAAAAAGAAAAATGGCATAAAAAGTTGCTGAATGGCTATACTATGTTGATTAAAAATCCAATAGAGCTCGGAATGGCTTGCACCCTAACTTTGGTTAATTTTTCTTTTACTCCCTTTATTTTGCTGGGCATACCTCTCCTTGTAAAAGATGTATTCCATGCTTCTGCGCTTTATCTCGGTATACTTGAAGCTTCTATTGCCGTTGGCATTTTTTTTGGTTCCGCCTTCACTGCAAAGTTTCTTGCTAAAAAATTCTCCGATGATATTTTATGCACATTCTGCATAATAATAGCTGCTTTCTGTCTAGCTCTGCACTCTGTTATAGAAAATGTTTGGGTCAGTCTGTTTTGTTTATTTATCTTAGGGCAAGCGATGATCACTTTTAACATAACCTCTAACACCAAACGTATGCTCGCTATGCCTGAAAATTATCGCTCCCGCTTAATAGGCTGTACGAAATTATTTATTGAGGGAGGTATACCTTTAGGCTTTTTAGCTCTCGGCTTTCTAGTTGAGAGATTTGGCATAAAAACAGCGCTGATTGTGTTTGGCTGCATTCCTCTTCTCACACCCTTTATTCTTTATAAAGTGCCAAACTTCAAAAAATTAATGCGATCAGAACTCAAGGATGCGGATAATTTCTATATCAAACATGGTTATGTCAGTTGATAATTTTTAAGTATAATTATAAAAATGTAGATATTATAATAGAAAAATTCTTATCCTATTTAGTAATTGAAGTATCTTTTTTTCTCAACAATAATAATTTTAAATCTTATTGAACTCAGCTAAACACTTCTTCCGCTTGCCATGATTATAGTTTAATGATAATAACTGATTGTAAAATCTATAATTGAAATGCGCACTGCTATTTTTCTAGGAATTAAAATTTTAAATGCAATTGAAAACAAGAAATTTTTTAATTCAATGTATCAGTACTTCACTTATCATTTTGCCTTCACAAAACGTTCAAGGAGAAACTCATATGACAGATAAGAAAGTCTTTCAAATTTGCTCAGAAGTAGATAAAATCACCTTCAATCCATTCGAGCGCCCAAAAAATTGGATTCATCTCGTTTATTGGAGTCTAGTCTTAAAGCCTTATATAAATGATGAAGAGCCAAGTGAAAGTATTTTGCATAAATATCATTTTTCACCTGATGGTAAAACTTTTGAAGCAGAAGTTTCTCCAAAAGCAAAATGGCAAGATGGAACTCCTGTCTCTGCACTTGAAGCAGCAATTGGAATAGCAAAAGGGTTTATGTATAGGGATATTTCAGCTTCCGTAAAAGTTGTTGGTACAGAAGAAATAAATGCACCTAATTTCGAAACAAAAAAATATAGTGGGATAAAAATTCTTTCTCCAAATCGGTTTGAACTTACTTTTGAAAGTAAAGTGGAAAATGTTCGCGGTGTTGTTAAAGAAGCACTTCTTCAAGGCTCTATGGGAAATAAGGTTTGGCCAGTTCGTTTAAATAATGGTAATCAATTTGATGTTGTAAGCCGCTACCCTATTAAATTTGAAAACGGACGATATATATTGAATGTATTTGATTATAAAGTTGAGTTAACGACTCCTGATAATTATGCAAATAATGATTTTTATTTCTATGATAGAATGATGGAAGGATCAAAAACCAATAAAGAAGATTTTATCGTCAATAAAAGTCCTATGCCACAAACTATGGTAGCTATTTTTAATTCCCAAAGTAAAATTTTTAAAAATAGGGACAATCGCTTAAAAATTGCTTCACTCTTGCGCTACATTAATTCTTCGCAAGACAAGGATAAATATATCTCCGTCCCTGGGCATTTTGTCAAAGGTGAACCAGGTTTTGATGAAAAATACTCTTGGCCAGATAAATTCGAAAATTTTCCAAATGGAATAGAGAAATTAACGATTGCACTTCCCAATAAATTTCCTAAAAAAACCTTTGATATGGAAAAACTCGAAGAAATCGCTGAAAAAGCAAATGTGCAAATAAAATGGGTAACTCGTTATGATAAAGAAGAAGAGTATGCAGGTGCTGATATACAATATTTCTTTGATAGAGTGCAAAAAGATAGGCAGGTTTGGATCCAAAATATGGAAAAAGAACCTGCAGTACTTGACTATTTGTCCCATTTTCCAGAAACGCTATCAGCACTGCTCGAAGTCACAAAAACTTCCGCTTCTACAGTTCCTTTAAATGAAAAAGCGTTAAAAGAATTTGCAAAAGCAAGCTTTGAAGAAGTTTCCATAGTACCCGTTATTCGCTATAATTTATTCCTATATTCTAAAAAGAATTTGCCTATTCAACTTAAATTTACAGAAGATAGGGAATTTATATTTGTAAAAAAATAAAGTCGATCTATTTTAAAGAATAGATCGACTTTAAAGAAAATAATTTTTTAAAAATCACTTCTTGCTTGATGACGCAATTAAGTTCAACGCACTGCCTGCTTTAAACCAGCCAATTTGTTGCTCATTGAAAGTATGATTCAACATAATTTCATCTGATTTACCATCTGCATGCTTAACAGTCAGAGTTAATTGCTTGCCAGGTGCAAGATCTTTTGGATTTAAAGCAAAAGTGTCGTCTTCACGAATTTTGTCATAATCCGCAGGTGTTGCAAAAGTTAATGGCAACATACCTTGTTTTTTAAGGTTTGTTTCATGAATACGGGCAAAGCTTTTAACAATAATTGCTTTACCGCCAAGGTGACGTGGTTCAAGCGCCGCGTGCTCACGGGAGCTGCCTTCGCCGTAGTTTTCTTCACCCACAACAATCCAGCCAATTCCCTTCGCTTTATAATCGCGTGCTGTTGCCGGAACAGCTCCATGGGTGCCAGAAACTTGATTTTTTACTTTATTGGCTTCGCCGTTAAAGCTATTGATGGCACCAATTAAAAGGTTATTGGAGATATTATCCAAGTGACCACGGAACTTGAGCCAGCTTCCCGCCATAGAAATATGGTCTGTTGTACATTTGCCTTTTGCTTTGATCAGCAAACGCAAACCACTGAAGTCAGAATTGACGTTTGGCGCTATAAAAGGATTTAAAGCTTGCAAACGATCGCTTTGTGGGTTGATGCTCACAGAAACCTTTGAACCATCTTTTTCAGGCTCAACATAACCATGCTCATCCTTCACAAAACCTTTGTCAGGCAGGTCAAGTCCTTTCGGTGGTTGAAGCATAATCTTCTCACCTTTGTCGTTGGTGATAGGCTCCTTGGTGAAATCAACTGTTAAATCGCCTGTTAAAGCAAAACCAATCACAGTTTCTGGTGAAGCAACAAAGGCATGTGTTTTGGGGTTGCCGTCGTTACGCGCCGTAAAGTTACGGTTAAAACTAGTGATGATCGAGTTCTTTTCAAGCGCACCATGACGTTTCCATTGCCCAATGCATGGACCGCACGCGTTGGCCATAACATTCGCACCCATTTGGGAAAGCACGCCGAGTTGGCCATCACGTTCAATTGTGGCACGCACTTGCTCACTCCCAGGAGTGATTAAAAACTCACATTTTGCTTTCGCACCTTGACTGAGAGCCTGTTTAGCAACTGTTGTTACACGGTCAATGTCTTCGTACGAAGAGTTTGTGCAAGATCCAATGAGAGCTGCACTGAGCTTTTCAGGCCAGCCATTTTGTTTAACAGCCTTGGCAAACTCTGAAATAGGAGTCGCAAGGTCAGGGGTAAATGGACCGTTGATATGTGGTTCAAGTGTGTCTAAGTCGATTGTCACAACTTGATCATAGAATTTTTCAGGATTTTTTTCGACATCGACATCGGCTTTTAAGTAATCAGCCACTTCATCTGCTAATTTCGCAATTTCTGCTCTGTCTGTCTTTTTAAGATAATCCGCCATACGGGAGTCATAAGGGAAGAGTGAGGTTGTAGCCCCAATTTCAGCACCCATATTGCAAATTGTGCCTTTGCCTGTGCAAGAAAGAGAAGCTGTACCAGAGCCAAAGTACTCAACAATTGCGCCCGTACCGCCTTTTACAGTTAAAATCCCTGCTAACTTTAAAATAATATCTTTTGCTGAAGCCCAGCCTTTTAGACTGCCTGTGAGCTTCACACCGATAAGTTTAGGAAATTTAAGTTCCCAAGGAATACCCGCCATCACGTCAACGGCATCGGCACCACCCACACCAATGGCAACCATACCAAGGCCACCTGCGTTTGGTGTGTGAGAGTCTGTACCGATCATCATTCCGCCTGGAAATGCATAGTTTTCAAGGACAACTTGGTGAATAATCCCTGCGCCTGGCTTCCAAAAGCCAATGCCATATTTTCTGGAAACATTTGCTAAGAATTCATAAACCTCTGCATTGTCGCGGTTTGCAGTGGCAAGGTCGGTTTCGGCATTGATTTCTGCTTGTATAAGGTGGTCACAGTGCACTGTCGAAGGCACAGCAACTTTTGGAATCCCTGCAGACATAAACTGCAAAAGAGCCATTTGCGCCGTTGCGTCTTGCATTGCAACGCGGTCAGGAAAGAAATCCACATAGTCTTTCCCTCTGCCAAAGTTCTTAAGTTCCGTTCCTTGCCCCCCATTTGCGGGTTTGAGGTGAGAGTAAAGAATCTTTTCTGTATACGTCATCGGACGCCCAAGAAGTTTGCGTGCTGAATCCACATTTGATTTGAAGTTTGAATAAACTTTTTTCATCATTTCAAGATCTTGTACCATAAAAAAACCTCCATCAAAACACAAGAAAAGGGCATGATTCACATGCTTCTCTCCTATAGCTATGCTCTTCTCGGATCTTTTGAAACAAAGTGTGAAGCAAAAATTTTTTTAGAGCCATAAAAAAAGTCAATATCTCCAAGGAAATGGCAAAACGAAAAAAAAATTTCAAAACTGCTTGACTCTTTTCTTGCGAAAGAATACCTACCTTTTCACGGAAGAAGTGGCCCTATCGTCTAGAGGCCTAGGACACCGCCCTTTCACGGCGGTAACACCGGTTCGAATCCGGTTAGGGTCACCATATTTTTCCTAACTTAGAATAAGCCAACCACATAGGTTGGCTTTTTTATTGCCGCAATTGCGAAAAAAAATAAGCAAAAACAAAATCACATAAATATTAAAAATTGTTTTAAACTGAGCTTCAGGCCAAGAAATTTGCTTTTCACGCAGTGTTGTTATTAAAAATTGTTTTTGCTAGGTATATGTTTATGCGAATGACCCTTTCGTCTAGCAGGTCCAGGACACCACCCTTTCATGGTGGCGACATGGGTTCGAATCCCTTAAGGGTCACCAATTAAAGCAGAATATCAAAATTCAAAACGAGAAACACGATAAATAGGCAAGTCGAGCGCTGGAGTCTGACGACCAGAGTGGTGTGAATCGACAATAACATTAATCGCATCGCGCGCTTCAAGCGACATAAATGCAATATTTAAATATTCATTTTCAAAGTTACCGACAATTTCATACTCTTGTGCTATTTTTCGCACTTGCTCTGCTTTAAAAATTTGATCATCTGCATGGGGATTGTGTTTTAAAATTAATTTATTTTTATCGAAAGGAAAATTAAAATTCAGCAACTGCTGTTCTGTTCCTTTAGCCATTGAATGAAAATAACGACCCGTCAAATAAAATATCTCGATATTATTTTCACTCAATTTTTGTACAAATAAATCTGCATTTTCCATAACTTTATCGTATTTCACCAATGAAGCCCCATCAAAGAATTTTTTCTTCCAATATCTTTCCACAGAAGAAAATAAACTCATTGTTTCTTGGTTTCTTAAATCAAACCCTGAGTTTTCAAACGCATGTGATAAACTATAACCAATGTGGCTGTAATTTAATTTCGCAATCTTCTGCAAAAGTCTTTTGTCAAAATGTTTTGCGGCATCGGAAGCCAACCATTCATTTAAAAGCCCAAGAGTTCTATAACCGACATCAAATAAAGTCCCATCTAAATCGAAGACACAGGCAGGTTTTTTTTGTGCACTTTTTGCTTTCTTCGTTATAAGATCCATTATTTCATGTGAAGAGCTATCGTAGATTTCCCATGTTTTTGGTTCAGAGCGATAAATACGACTGCGTGGGTGAGGGTGGGGAAGCCCAGCTGTGACTTGTTCACTTAAATAATTTTCAATTGTTTCTTTAAGAACTCCGAGTGCTTTTTCCAGAACGGGATGATGACTCGAGTCAGACTCTTTTTTAATTGTATCCATTTGCATCTGAAGAAGATGCCACAATTCATTTGTATCCATTATTTTATTCCTAATATTAAAAAATTATGCAGAGCAAATTTACTTTATCTTATTTTTAATTAAAATTTAACTCACTTGCCATAATATGCGAACGAATTATTTTTGCTCCAAATTGGAGACATTTACTTTCAAACTCCTTGCTCGCACGATCCCGCATAGAAGGTTCAGTCAGGTTAGGATAAATTTTTCCTAAAAAAGATTTTCGCGATAAACCGATTAAAATAGGTTTATTCAACTCTTTTAGAAACTCAATTCCACTTTGTGAAAGCAACTCTATATTATTCTCAAGCGATTTCCCAAAACCGATTCCTGGGTCAATTGCAATTGATTTCACACCACATTTCTCAGCAAAGAGAATTCTTTCCCGTAAAAAGTCTCTCACTTCAGATAAACAATTGCCATAAGAAGGATTTATCTGCATATTTTCAGGCACCCCTTGCATATGCATTAAAATATAGCCAAGCTTATACTCAGCAGTTATTTCAGCTGTATTTCGCACTATGCCATTTGTAATTTCAGCACGTAAACCTGAAAAAATATCATTCACAATGTCGATAAGCCCCTCTTCAGCCAGCTTCTGCGCCACGCGAGGCGAGTAGGTGTCGAGACTTATTAAAACATCCTCAGGAATCCTTTTTCTTGCTTTTAAAATCACTTGATAGACGCGCTCAAACTCTTCTTCAGGAGTGATTAAAGGAGAATTGGGACGACTTGAAGCTCCGCCAAAATCGAGAATATGAGCCCCATTCTTCACCAATGTGTCTATACGGGACATGGCTTTATCGATAGAAAAATATTCTCCCCCATCGCTAAAGCTATCAGGAGTCAAGTTGACAATACCCATCCATAAATTACTATTTTCTGAGCATATTTTGCTAAATTTTTCTGCCCCAGATAATACCATTTTTTAACCTTATAAATAAAAGAATAAAGCCATGTCTAATCAGACAAGCTATCCTCTCTCTTTACATAAAAAGTGTTTAAAATCAAATTTATATTTACGCATAGCTGAGCTTATCATATCACTAATGTTAATGTTTCATCTGCATGAAAATCACTTTGTTTTAATTTATTTTTAAAAAAATTTTTATGCCATAATCATTATTACTACTTCGTTAATTAAAAATATATTATATTCAAGATATGTGGATTAATATTAGATGGCGAGAGAAAATCTATAGGAGCAATAGCATCAAGAATTTCATATGCAAATGAACAATCTTTACAGAAATTTGTCAATGAACGTCAATGTCCATTTCATGAGCTCATTATAAGATTAAATAAATATATGATTAATAAACTGAAAATGTATAAAAATATTTTTCTTTCGATAAATGGTGAAAAAATAGAGCGTCCAAACTTAAGAAAAAATATTTTAGCATAACCTCGGTATTTAAAAAAATACCGAGGTTATGCTAAAAGGAAGCAATCGAAAAGTAAAACAATCATACAGAGATGCTGTCCCTATTGGACATGATAAGCCAATTCGTACAAAAGAGAAATTTAGTACATTTTCAAATTTTAATATAGAAATCTATTAAATTTATTGCTGACAATCTCTTGCAACAATATTAAGCAGCTGTATATTAGATTCATCTAAGACAGAATCAATAGATAAGTGACTGAGAAAATCGTCATACTTTCCAAATTTTGAATCGATATTATCATTCTTCACCTCTTCATAATGATTAAAAAAATCTTCTATTTCACTTCTTCTACTTTTTTCTGTAGAGCTTAGATTTCTTCTTTTTTGATCATTTTTAGGACCAAGTGTATCATAGAAACGGTGGTTAGGATCTACTTTGTTAAAAGCATAAATTTTTTCACGGATTTCATACCATCTTTCATTTTTAACACGCTTTATAGTATTTCCCAAAGGTCGTATCTTTTTTGTGACCCTACTTAGATTTTGAATTGTTTCTTTGGGAAGAAAAGATTGTAATTTTTTAAAAGATTCACTTTCATTTTCCATTATTTCAGAATAATATATTGAAATTAATTTAGCTGAAGTTAATACTTCTTGTAATGAATGCCCTGTATCATTAGAAAAAATAGACCAAATTAAAAGAATATAATGCCTTAACTCATCTTCACTTAGATTGACAGAGTAAGCAAAAATTGGAGAAAATGCTAAATTAGTAGAACCAGATATCCCACAAACAAGTGGAATTTTTAACTCTGCGACTGATCGATTATATAAACTTCCATTCATTTCAATATAACAATTATCCCTTTGATTGACCCAAGGTATACTTAAATCAGAAGCTTTAAGTTCAGGAGTTTCAAATGGATAGATTCCATAATAAAGAGTCTTTGTTTTATTTTTAGAGTTAACTCTGTAACCTCTTAATCGTCTACCAAATGCATTAAAGAAATAGTCCCTTTCATGCAAGAATAAACTAGCATTATTAGTAACAAAACCAACACCATCTATTAATTTAGAGTTAGAAAGGATATAGTCAAACTGAAAACCAACATTCGGGCTTTTATTTATAATAGTCTTGCCATTTACATAAATAGGAAGACCGATTATATATTTAATAGTCTCATATCTGTTTACGAATTCCGGTAATTCATCGTTAGGATACGCTAATTGTCTTTGAAGAGATGAGTATGATATTTTATTATCTTGAATATTATTTGTCCAAAAACTAATAGAACTTTCAAATTTATCTCCTAATTCTTTTTTCATAGCATTAATTATTTTGAGGTTTATTTTAGACATTTTTTCATTTAACGCAGGATACTTAAAAATATTTAAAGCAATCAATGATTCATAGATTTTATTTAAGTTCAAATCATCACATTTTGTTTTGCATGAATCTAAAGAAGAATCCATTGGTCTATATGGTACGGAACCTGATCTTTTAATAGTAAACTCATGATTTCTCATGATTTTAAAAAAATATTCTTGCGGAATATAATCTGAATTGTATTCTGAACTATTGCTAAACATTTTATTTAAATATGTATTATAATAACAAGATTCTGGCTTTGACATCAATGAACCATTTCCTCCCGCATCTTCATTCTCAGCAAAAGAAATATTTTGCTCTTTATTATTAATTTTTCCACAGGAGTTTAAAAGAAAAATGAATGGAGAAGCAAGAATTAATAATAATATTTTTGGAGTATATAAATGCATATAAATGCATATAAATACCTATTACACAAATTAAATAAAACAAAAACAAAGATTAGCAGATAATATCATTATTAATGTAATCTTTGCTCAATAAATCCAATACAGCTTAAAATTAAATTAGACAAAAATACTAATTTAAATAAATTTCCTTCTTAAATTATCAATATTCCTCTCAAAAGTCAATTATAAATGTTACTATATTTTAAACAACAGCAATAAGTATAAATAATTATTTGATATTATTTAAAAAAATATAATTTTAATTTTTTTATCTTTATACACATAATTTTTAATTTAATTATATGATTTTTAAGTTTTAAATTATCTTCCTGATCTATTTTAATTTAACTTTTTTCATCAATAAAAAGGAATTCAATGGACAAGTTAGAAAAGTCGCATAGGAAATGTTGATACCATGAAAAACAGAGATTATTAGAGGAATATTTTAATTCGGGGTTGATCTTATCAGTTCTATTCCTTGAACTGCTGCTCCACCTCGTTATTAGACTATAATGCCCACAAACCGTAAATGATGACATTTAATCATAACTGAGATAAGAATAAGCTAATTGCTGAATTTGAGAAATCCTATGCAGCTCAAACGTTTTTCAGCAGAGTTTAAAAGTAAGACAGCCTTAGAAAAATTAAAAGAACAAAACAACAATATAAGAAATAGCCACCTGTACCAAGTGTATCCTAATAAAGTTTACACTTGGAAAAACTATTTGATGGCATTTGAAACATATTTATAAACAAAAGAAAGATGGAATTAAAGATTTATGAGGTTTAAGTTCCTTAGCTATATCAGCAAATAGGATAACTTAAATTCAAAGTTCACTGGTACAAAAATGTTGTTCATTGAATGAAGCTTATGGAATTGCAGGCATAATATCCAAAGAAAAAATATTCTATTCTAAATTTAGTATATAAAAAATACTCCTATTTATTATTTGGTATGAATATTACTGAAGTAGATCAAATTTGGAGAACAGAAATCAAATACATTTGATTAGAAAAAAATTTTTTAACTTTGTGCTCTCATTGATTAGCTTAGCCATTATATTTTATCGTGGAAACTATAAAATACTTAGACACAGCTTTTAGTATAGAGGCCCTTGAAGAAGATTTATAGCATTGTAAACCTATTAAATTGAACACAAATCAAGGTTCTCAAACCACCAGAAATGAATTTAAAATTCGACATATCTTAGAGGGCATAGAATTAAGCATAAATGGTCGAGAGCGTGCGCTTGACAATATATTTGTCGAGCGATTTTGCGAAATTTAAAATAAGAAAATGAATAGCTATTTAAATCAGTATTAGCATGTACTTTTCGACGGATATTCTCTGTTTAAATTCCTCCATTGTATCTCTGTAATTAATACTTAAAAAACTCCAGAAAGGACCTTTGCTAGATCATGTTTCCTTGCTCTGATCTCTGGTAAAAATTGAATCATGACTTGCGAAGCACTTAAAATTTCTTTATATTCCATGATATTATCTTTTTTTGTTTTTTTTGTTGAAAAATAAGCCTTGATCCTGTTAGAATTAATCTAACTCATCTAAAAATCGTGTTGGACAGCTTTTAAATTAAAAGTAAAATTATTTGTCACTATTTTGACTTTTATTTTTTTAATGTTTTTTTGTTATATTTGAAAGTATGGAAGACAATAACACCGAGCAAAACGAAGCCATGTTACTTTTCGCTGATATCAGTGGTTACACTCAATTTGTTAAAAAACATGGGTTTGAATGGGCTCATGGACAATATATCATTTCAGAGTTTCTAAAATCATTATTAAACGAAATCAAAGAACCTTTTAAAGTAGCAAAGCTCGAAGGTGATGCTATTTTTATCTATATGCCTGAATCAGATCATATTCGTGCAGCAATTTTCATGGACAATATTTTAAATTTTTTTAAGGCATTTGAGAATACAAAAAACAAATTGGAATCAGTAAATACATGCAAATGTAAAAGTTGTTGCTCACTTGATTCTTTACATTTAAAACTCATCATTCATTCGGGTAAAATTCTTTTCTATAATATAAATCAATATCAAGAATTATCTGGTCTCGATGTTATTATGCTGCATAGATTATCTAAAAACTCTGTAAAAGGTAAAAAATATATTCTCATAACTGAACAAGCATTTAATAAAATAGGTTCTCTAAATGACTTAGAATTTATTAGGGGCAAGGAAAAATACGATGAAATTGGAGAAATAAAAACATTTATCCATTACCCAAATATAAAGTTGAACGAAAATCTTATTTACGTTAAAAAACCACTGAGAATAATTAAAATATTTTTTAAAATAAAATTACTATTTTATTCTTTAATTAAGGTCATGAATTAAAGCAACATTATCAGTATTTTTTTCTTCATTTTTCATAATATTCCCATTAAATAATAAAAACTGAGAAGATTTAAACAATGTACGTGCTGTATTATAATAATTATAATTCATACTATTTTGCATAGAATCGCTTTTAAAATTTAGAGCATCTTTTCTTGACCAAACCATTCCTTTTCCAACTTCATAAGGCGAAGGAGCAAAAACATAATCTCCAAGATCTACCATAATAGGCCACCTTCTTTTATTGGCAAATAAGGAATCGGAAAGTGAATAAATATTTTTAAAATCAAAGAAATCAAGAATTGTTGGATAGATATCTGCCTGACTTGCTAAATTTGGAATTTTAACTCCAATTCTATTATTGTTATGTGAGTTTTTTTGCAAAGTTTTTTCTACAATTCCACCGTTGATAACTAAATTTGCCTGACTCTTTTTTATTGCTATGATTAAATTATTTTCAGCATTGATCCCCCAGGCAATATTCTGAGGATAAGGCAAGGATGGTATAGCATGTCCATGATCATTTACAAAAAAGATGATTGAGTTATCCCAATATGTTCCTGCTTGAGCATGTGGATATTTCTTATTTTTAAGAAAATGAACAAACTCTTCTAACGCCTCATCTGTATAAGATGAAGTAATTTGTGGAGGAAGAAATAAATGCTCTTTATGTTTTTCCATTAATTCTACTGAAGCATCTTTAGGGAGATGCCATGGGTCGTGATTTGTGACTGTGAGGACTGCATGAAATTGAATTTTATTTTGATTAGCTAACGTAATGGAATCTAGATTTTGAGCAACTCTTCTTAAAAGAACTTTATCAGACAATCCCCACGGAGTTTTGGGGAGATTCGAGTCAAAGTTTTCCTTACTTATAACTAAATCCATTCCATGTTTTTTCCAGAAAACTCCTTGACCATCAAAGTCAAAACGTCCTCCATGCCAGAAAGCGGAAAATACATGCTCAGGATACTTTCTTTTCAACAGTTCTGGTAAACATTCAGGATTTATATTAGGGAGTTCTTGCATGGCGGTTGTAAATTCTCCAACCCAAGATCCACAAAGACTTCCTTCTTGTCCTGCGCGGGTCACCCCTCCCACTGTCCAAGCATTGGTAAATGATATACCAGAAGCAGATAAAGAGTCATAAAAAGGTTGAAATGTATGTTTGCTACTTGGGTAATGAAACTTTCCATCTTCAGGTTTAAAGCTTTCAATAATGACAACCCATACCAATAGAGGATCATTATTTTTAATTCTGTCTTGAATTTGCTCTTTAAGTTCTTTACCAAAATGATATTCTGCTTTTAAGGAAGAGTTTAATAAAAGATTCTCCCAATCAGATGGAATTAGTTCATTTTCTTTAGAACTATTTTTTATATTTATTATTTTTGATAATTCCTCGTTTTTTCCCAAATAATTCGTTAATGTATTATATTCTTTGTTTGAAAGATCCCCTATCGCGTAGGATTTACTAAATATATAAACTGAAAACAAATTTTCAATAAAATTCACTTTTAAATGAACAGGAGTCCACACTCGTCCTGATCTATTCAATTCTTCATTTAATTTTTTCGCACCATACATTAAACTCAATAAAATAATAAAAACAATTTTAAAATATTTTAACCGGGTTGGAATTTTAAATGCAACATATACGAGTAGAGATAAAACCACTGGAACAAAAAAAGCGATTAAAACTCTAGAGTCCAATGCCGATGATGCACTCGCATCTATAAAAGCAGGATCAATTAAATATTTTAAATGAAATGGAGTTATAAGGCTTGAATAAAAACTTACATACGGAATATGAAAAGATAATAGATACAGAAAAAAAAATGCAACAATAAAAAACAAAAAAACTTTTATTCTTTGAGAAACTTTTTTTATATATTTATTAAAAATAAATTTGTCGGCAGCAAAAGCAAAAGTAATAAATATAATAGATATTATACCTGTAACAAAAAGATCTGAAAGAATTCCAGAGACAATAGCATGAACTTTCAACTCCGTAGAATTGAGTAGATTGATCCCTAGATACTTTTCAGTAAAATATCTAATAATAGAAAAACTTGATATCAACGCTAGGAAGAAAGTGCTAAAAAGAATGCAAAATATTTTCTCTTTATCTAAGAAATCATTGACATTATTAAACAGTATTAACATTTTTTTTCTAATCATTTTCATTCAGATTTCCTCATAAATAACCGAACGAAAAAATATATAGCAAACAAATTTACACAGTCCAACAAATTTATTTAAGACAATATTATTGAGATATTAAAGTTTATGTTAATCAAGTATAGAATTAATTACAGCAATATTAGATATATACAAAAAAAGTGGAGGGTAGGAAAACATTCGCTTTCCTACCCTTCACTTTTACATAAGCTTATTTGTCAATTAAGCTGGTGTAGGAGTTGTGTTCAATGGGTTTATAGCGCTCGTATTTGACGGGTCTGATTTTGCCCCGGAAGCATCACTTCCATCACTGTTGCCACTTAAAGTTTTGCTTAGCTGGATTTCTTTGATTTTCTCGGCGTTTGCATTGTTATTGATAATTTCAAGAAACTCTTCACTATCCAGTGTCTCAACTTCAAGTAGAATATTAGAAACTTTTTCAAATGTATCCATATGCTCAACAAGAACTTGTTTTGCTAATTCATATTGAGTGTTGATGATCTTAGAAACTTCCATATCGATTTCATGCGCAAGGGTTTCAGAATAGTTACGCGATTCACCCCAGTCACGCCCTAAAAATGGATTTTCACTTTTTTGTCCAAAGTTTATGGGTCCAAGACGGCTCATACCAAATTGGCATACCATACGGCGAGCAAGATCTGTGGCTTTCTGAATATCGTTTGAGGCACCCGTTGTGAACTGAGAGAATTTGATTTCTTCAGCGGCACGGCCACCCATTGCATAAGCAATCGTCGTCAATAAATCTTCTTTGGAATAACCGTAGACATCTTCTTTTGGTAAATATGCAGTGACACCAAGAGCTTGTCCACGTGGAATCACAGTTATTTTATGCACATTTTCCCGTGATTTTAAAAAATGCGAGACAAGAGCATGTCCAGTTTCATGGTATGCTGTAACACGAATAGTTTCCTTAGGCAGTACTGCACTTCTTCTCTCTGGTCCCATTAATATTTTGTCTTTTGCAGCTTCAAAGTCTTTTTCAATCACACGCTTCATGCCGTTACGAGCAGCCATAAGTGCAGCTTCATTGCAAAGATTTTCAAGATCTGCTCCAGAAAAGCCTGGAGTACCTAAAGCAATTCTTTCAACATTAATATCTTCTGCATGTTTGATTTTTTTCATATGAACGCCAAGAATATCTTTACGTCCACGGACATCGGGTAGACCAACCATAACTCGTCTATCAAAACGGCCGGGTCTTAACAAAGCGGGATCGAGGACATCGGGACGGTTTGTGGCTGCAATGATAATGACAGCATCATTTGCTTCAAAACCATCCATTTCAACCAACAACTGATTGAGAGTTTGTTCTCTTTCATCATGCCCACCACCAACGCCTGCACCACGATGTCTACCGACAGCATCGATTTCATCGATAAATATAATACAGGGTGAGTTTTTCTTGGCATTTTCAAATAAATCACGCACGCGTGATGCTCCAACACCAACAAACATTTCAACGAAATCAGAACCTGAAATTGTAAAGAAAGGAACCCCCGCTTCGCCTGCAATTGCGCGTGCTAAAAGAGTTTTACCTGTGCCTGGTGCTCCCATCATAAGAACTCCCTTAGGAATTCTTGCTCCTATATCTTGGAACTTTTTATGATCTTTTAGGAACGCAACAATTTCTGAACATTCTTGTTTAACTTCTTCAATACCAGCGACGTCTTTAAAAGTAACTTTATTTGCACCTTCGGACTGAAGCTTAGCTCTGCTTTTGCCAAATGACATTGCTTTCCCGCCAGCACCTTGCATATTGCGAAGGAACATAAGCACAAGGCCAACAATTAAAAGTGCTGGTAACCACATCGTAATGAGGCTCACCCACCAAACACTGCTGTCATCTGGCTTTTCATAGTTGATAGGAATTTTTTTAGCTTCCAGCTCTTTTCGTAACTGAGAGCGCACGCCATCGTCAGCGGGGCCATAGGTCGTAACAGTTGAGTTGTCTTTGAGTTTTGCTATAATTTCGTCGCCACGGAGATTATCAGAACGAACGGTTACACTCACAATACTCTGTTGGTCGCCCAAAGATTTTTCAATATAACTTTGAAATTGTGGATATGTTTTTTGAACATCTTCGTGGGGTTTGTATAATAACTTAAAACACAAAGCAAATAAAACTATCATCGCTGCCCACACCAGCGCGGCTTTTAACCAAGATTCTTTACCCATTCGAGCTCCTTACCTTTCACTTTAGCCTCTGGTTTGGTTGGAGGCGATCAAGTATCATATTATGCTACTAAACGGGCGATCTCTACACCCTTTTAAACAGTTTGCAACGGTACCACACTAAGTCAAGTCATTCCTTATCGGATACTTTCTTAACTCTTCTATATTTTTTCTCTAAAAACATCTATCTCAATGTTTTTATTATTATTTGACAAATGAATTTCCCATCCTGAACTTATTTTAATCTCTTTTTTTATTATCTTCTTTTTAAACATAAGCTCCACTTCATAGAGAATATTGTCTATACAGTTTTTTGTCACAACCCCTAGCAATTTTTTCTCTTTATGGATAAGAATATGAAAAAGCTCAGAAGATCTTGTTCCCTTATCAATTACAAAATTGCCTTGCAAACTGGAATTAAGAAATGTTTCATTAAGCATCAATTGCTCAATAGCATGCTCTGACAATTTGTGAAATGCTTGCTGATAATTTGGTCTTAACTTTTTCAAATGTCCAAGAATATGATTTCTTATATAATTTCGATCATAATCATTAGATAAATTTGACATATCTAACCTATATTTAATAGAAAATTCATTTGAGTATTCTTCAATTTCCTCAAAATTAATTTTTGCAAATGGCCTATAAAAAAGTTTATCATCAGAAAATTTTTGAATCCCTTTTAAACCCTGCAGGGCAGAACCCCTTAAGATATGCAATAATACGGTCTCTACATGATCGCGCGCATGATGCGCAGTTACGATATAAAAATGCTCACAATTCAATTCATTTTTTATTTTTTCTGATAATAATAGAGCTTTATTTTTCCGCCATTTTCGCGCGTTGTTTTGAAAATTTTTCTCTCCATCGCTAAAGGTTTTTTCCTCCGCGATTTCGAGATAAAGAGGAACTCCAGTTTCTATACAAATTTTTTGAATAAGTTCTGCATCTAAATCAGATTCTTCTCCACGCTTTTTATGATTAAAATGTTGAGCTATTAACTTAAACTTATTTTTGGGATTAAAAAGTTTTGAATGCAAAACTTTTGTCAAAGCATGCAAAAGACACATGCTATCCATACCACCTGAAACTTGCAGATTCAGCAAAATACTTTTTCCAGAGAAGTCTAAATTTTTTTCTAAATGAAGTAAATCAGATAACAATTTATACTCAAATCGGTTTAAATTTTGCCATCTCTTCTCCATTTTTGCCTCTTCAATAATATTATTATTTCTATATAGTTCTTGAAATTTTAAGATATCAGGCACAAACTTGATAGAAAAGTTGTTTCCTGATAACACAAATTGATAGCTCCTCTTTTAAAGGCTCGCTTTCACAACTTGCCAATAAAGCATATTTTTAAGTTGTTTTATAGCATGAATGTGTGAAAATTATTAAAATTATCTAAAGGTATTATGATGCAAACCACAAACAGAATTGCCAAACGTTGGAGTGCGACCCAAAAAAGCATTTTTTCAGAAATGACAGCATTATCAAAGCTTTATAACGCTGTAAACCTTGGTCAGGGATTTCCTGATTTTTATGGCCCTACCCGCTTACTGGAATCCATCTCTAAACAAGTTTTGTCATGTCACAATCAATACTCACCCTCCCAAGGAGAAGAAGCACTTAGAAGGGAAGTGTCTTATTATGTGGAGTCGACTTCTGGAGTTATTTATGACCCCGAAAGCGAAATAACAATTACAACAGGTGCTTCTGAAGCTCTTTATAGCGCTATAAATGCTTTTATCAATCCAGGCGACAGAGTCCTCGTTTTTGAACCTGCATTCGATCTCTATTATCAAGCCATTGCGAATGCGGGGGGAGAAGTTGTTCCCATCAGACTGCATTCTCCAGACACACCTGTTGGTGTAAGGGGAGGTGGCTGGACAATTGATTGGAGTGAATTCGATGCTGCTGCGGCAGGGGGATTTTCACTTCTCATTTTTAATTCACCGCACAATCCAACAGGAAAAGTGTTTAGCGAAGATGAAATTGATCGCATTTCATCGAAGGTTTTAAAAAATAATGCGATCGTATTAAGTGACGAAGTTTATGAAAATTTAACCTATGCCTCACATAAACATATTTCGCTCTGCACAATACCCAAAATTCAGCATCTCGTTGCAAGGATCAGTTCCGCTGCAAAAACATTTGGTTTTACAGGACTCAAAACGGGGTGGATCTGCGCTCCAGCTAACTTAACAAATGCAATTCGCATTGTTCATCAAGCAACAGTTTTTTGCACAAGTCCATTCACTCAACTGGGATTGGCTGAAGTTATGTCCGATAAAAAATGGTTTGAAAACTATTTGTCTGAACAAAAGAAAAGTTATGAAACAAAAAGAAATTATTTGAAATCTGTTTTAGAGAGAGCGGGTTACCACACGAGCAGTTGTGAAGGCACATTTTTCTTAACAGCGAATTTTGAAGGGCTCGCTGGTGATATGTCTGATGTTTTATATGCAAGACAACTTGTTGAAACACATAGAGTAACAACCATCCCTGTCTCTGTTTTTTATAAGAATCCGCCCAAAAGCTTACCATGGGTACGTTTTGCTTTTTGTAAGAAAGACGAAACACTCCATACGGTGGCTGATTTATTACTTAACTCTTAATAAGTTGATTGCGCCAAAGAGCAAAGCTTTTCTTTGCTTGCTCCTCCAGCATTTTTTTCCCGTTTATGGCTTTTATTTTATTTTTTCTTGCAAAAGATATTGCCATAGTATCCGCATAAATCATATCAAAATAGAAAATATTATTTTTCTTGATTTTAAATAAAGCTTGCTCAATTACATAGAGTGCATACGGATTCGTTTCGTTCGTAGCAAAACCGATTGGCAGAGTGTTGATAAGTACCAGTTTAACTTTATCCTGAGAAATTTGCTCAATCGTTTTTTCAAGTTCTTCATTTACTAGAAAATGCGTTTCAACATCCCTTTGCTGCATAAGAAAAGGAAAGCAAGCAATTGTTTTAGAGGGATTCCGAGTAAAACAAAAAGTTTTTAAACAGTTCTTATCTTCACTGCAATTATACAGTGCAGCAGCTGCCGCACCACCACCGCCCAAAACGAGAGCATAGTATTTTTCTTCTTTGGTTATAAGGTGTTGAATTGATTTTTCGACCCCAAATATATCTGTATTGTCAAGGCACCAGTTTCCTCTATTATCTTGGTATATTGTATTTGCTGCTTGTATTGCGTGCACAGTTGCAGTCATTGTAAAAATATTCATATTCACAACACTATTTTTATATGGAGCTGTGATATTTCCACCTATAAATCCTTCTGTTTCAACAATATTTAATAATAAAGCAGTAAATAATTCAACTGTTCTGATAGGCATTGGAAGGTAAATGCAATTTAAATTTTCTATCTGAAACCACTTCGTGTGAAGCTCGGGAGAAAGAGATTTTTCAATTGATGCGCCAAAAAGAAAACAATATTTTGTTTTCCCATCTGGGACAAAAGAAGTTGACACTGAATTCATTTTATTCATATAAACACCTGTTTTTATTATTATTTAATAAATTATGTATCGCTATTTTTTCATTCTTTAGCCCAAAAGTTGTTTACTCTGCTTGCAGACTCACAAAATAAACTCAAGGTATTTTTACCGATGACGATAAAAATTGAAAGCGCAAAAAGAATGCGTCGTGATGATGCTCGATTGCGCAATAGACGCGTCGAGAGACGCTATGTGGCAAATATAAACGTCTTCAGTGATGTGAGAGAGGAAACGTCATGGTAACGAGAAGAAAAAAAGCTGGCACTAAAACTAAAACTGCTGGTAAAAAACGTAGAAAGACTTCTAGCAAGAAAACAACTGCTACGAAAAGAAAACGTAAAAAAACTGCTGGTAAGAAAACAACTGCTACGAAAAGAAAACGTAAAAAAACTGCTGGCAAGAAAACAACTGCTACGAAAAGAAAACGTAAAAAAACTGCTGGTAAGAAAACAACTGCTACGAAAAGAAAACGTAAAAAAACAACTGCAACAAAAACCGGCGTAAAAAAGACTAAAAGAAAAGCTAAGAGAAAGACTAAGCTTTCAGTAGTCTCAAAAACTCGCAAACGGAAAACTAAAAGAAAAACAACTGCTAGAAAAGTTGTTGCTAGAAAAACATCTGACAAACATCTCAAAAAAGCAGGTTAATTAATTTTAACCTGTTTCTTTAAATGCAGAATTGTTTCTAAGACATTCTGACCCGCCTCAAGTGCCTGATGGAGAAATCTCTCAGGCTTCTTCAATTTTATTTTTTTGCTTATTTTTTTTCAAGTCGATTTCTTAAATCATCTGTTAATTTATTTAGTATTTCTGATGAAACAGCAACGATATCTTTATCTGCAAAACCATGGGATTTTAAATCTTTAAATATACTTTCCGCAATCAATTTATTCATATTTGCAGACGTTCCTAAATTTGAACTTTGATTCATGTTTTTTATTGTATTCAAAAGTGTATGCATGTATATCCCCTTTATTAGGTTAAACGCAATAAATTTGTCTCGACAAAGTTTGCAACTTAAATCAACAAGCAAAAATTGTGCCAGTTTTTTTATAAATAAATCTTTAGTTTTTTTAGCTTGTTCTGTTTTTTTTTTTTGAAAGTGTGTCATTTCTGATTCACTCTTTTTTAAAAAAAGAGATATGCGAAACTGTGCTTATTTTTTAAACAAAACAAAATTCACTTAAGTTGTTCTTATGCAATGTACATAAATTTGTTTGACATTGCTTTTCATGTAGTTAGCGGCCAAATATTCTGATAACCTATTTGTATTCAAGGAATCTAAACCAAAGAGATTGAAGCAGAGACAAAAAATTGTCTTGACCGTTGCAATCTAAAGTCGCATGTATTTGTTGGCCAATGTTTAAGGGCTTGTTGTTTGCTGTATTGTATTAAATGAGAAGAAGCCATCAAGGAGAAGCTATGGATATGCACGAACTGATTAGGCAAATGGAACGAGCTGAAAGAGTATGGCCTGATGAGAGGCCATGGGCTATACAAGTCCTCGCAAGCTACTTACACGTTCAACCTTCAGAGTTGCTGAGTCTTTTTCGTCAAATCAACCCAACTCTAGAAACCGAACGAGATCAAGTACTTCCAGAAGATTTACGCCTCCTAAAAGCTTATTGTGAACGGATCATTGAGAGAAATTCACAAGAAAGCATAGAGGACAAAAGAAGAGAACAGGTTCGCGCTCGCAAGACAATTCAATCACTTTCACCTAAAATTGCAGAAATGATCGCTGCACGCGATCATGTGCGAGCTCTCAACTCTTATATCTACTTACTTGGGGAAAGCGGCGAATATGCTCTCCCAGAAGAAAAGGCGCAATGGTATGAAGAAATGGGACGTTTGTGCTTAAAAGTAAAACGCCATCCCAATGAAGCAGCACGCTATTTCCGCTCAGCAGTAAACGCTTTAAGTCTGCTTGAAGATGCTGATGGAATTCAAGACCTCTTGGAAACTTATGATGAAGAGTTTCAAGGCGATGAAGCACGTCGCTCATGGGATTCCGTTTTGCTTACAGGGAAAGAGTCTTTAACTAAACTAACTTGCAGCATGAGTTAAAATTTATGAAAAAGTATATTACTATGGCAAGCATACTCTTATCAGCACCTTTTGCACTCAGTGGCTGTATTTCATCCTCAAATAATCCAAATATGCCTCCAAATGATGAAATAAAAAGATATAAAATCAATGGCTATCTTGTTGTTGATGGGGTCGATAAAGACACAGTCGCAGTGAGCATTGATAAAGACGAAAAAATTGCACTCGTCGTAAGAGATATAAGCACTACCGCTTATTCATATTTAGAACCCAGCTTTAACAATGCTTTTGTCAATTATGAAGGCAAAACCTCCTGCTGTACCCCTAAAAACGGTCTCATAGGAGCTTCTGGAAGTGTAGTTTACAAATTTGCTTTTATTGGCAAGGGGAAAACAGCAATAAAAATTGTTGCTAGACAAAAAGGACTGCTCACAACTGCCAATAGTTTTGAAACAGACAAAGAGTTTATTCTGAACGTAGAAGTCGATTAATACCTCTTCATTGCTTTTTGTGCTTCTTTTTTAGCATCTTTTTGTTTTTCCGCATCACGCTTATCGTGATGTGCTTTGCCTTTAGCAAGGCCAAGTTCAATTTTCACCCGATTATTATCATCAAAATAAATTTCTAGCGGAATGAGTGTGTAGCCTTTTTGCCGAGTTGCCGCATCGAGGCGCTCAATTTGATTTCTGTGTAAGAGAAGTCTTCTATCTCTTCTTTCGTTATGATTTAAGTAACTTGCATGTTTTAGCGAAGGTATATAGGCATTCACTAGCCAGGCTTGCCCATCGCGCACCATGGCGTAACCTTCGACAATGCTTCCATGTCCATCGCGTAATACTTTTACTTCACTGCCTTTTAAGCTCACACCTGCTTCTATCTTTTCTTCAATAAAGTAGTCGTGCCAAGCTTTTCTATTTTTTGAGATTGATTTCATAGTTTTCTCATGTTCAATTCTATTGTTTAGCCTTTTGCTGTAATTTATAAGGCAGAAACTATCCTTTAGAATAGTTGATTGAAGACTCTTAATTTGTCAAGGAAAAACAAATGCCAAACGAATTAAATACATTGAATATTATTTTCGGAATATTTGTTTTCATTTTTGGAATGAGTATTGGTAGTTTTTTAAATGTTGTTATTTATCGAATACCAAATAATATTTCACTTATATTACCAAGAAGTTCATGTCCATCATGCAAAAAAATAATTTCTCCAATAGCTCTCATACCAATTATTGGTTATATTTATGCTCAAGGGAAATGTGAAAACTGTAAAACAAAAATCTCCAAACAATATCCCTTTGTAGAATTATTAAGCGGAATTTTAACTTTATTCATCTTTTTTAAATTTTTAAATCCTTATATTATTATTGATTCATTTCCATTTTTATTTTCAAATAATTTTTCTCAGTTTGGTCGTTTTCATTACTCAGCTTACGTACCATTTTTTATCTCACTATGGCTTTTATATACAGGGATACCTTTATCTTTTATCGATATTAAGTACAGAATCCTACCAAACTCAATCACACTACCAGGAGTTATTGTGGGCTTTATCATCAGCTTTCTTAATCCAGATATGGGTTGGGCTGAAAGTTTAATCGGTATCGCAATTGGTGGTGGAGGTTTATTTTGTATTTCAAAACTTTATGAACTTTTCCGCCACAAAGAAGGAATGGGAATGGGTGATATTAAATATCTTGCATTTATCGGCGCCGTCCTCGGTTGGAAAGGAGTTTTATTGACATTATTTTTAGCCTGCATAATTGGAGCAATTATTGGAATTATAATTGGAGTTTATTCAAAAAAAGGCCTCTCTACCGCGATTCCATTCGGCCCATTTTTAGCTATCTCTTCTCTGACAATCAGTATTTATGGAAATGAAATTAACTCATTTTTATTTATTGGCGCATTTTAATAGGTAAATTATTTTTTATGCAGCATATATTAAATCAACTTAATAATGAGCAAAAAGAAGCTGTTATTTCCTCCAAAGGAGCATTACTTGTTTTGGCAGGAGCAGGAACTGGTAAAACAAAAGTTATTACTTCGCGCATTGCTTGGATGATTCATTCAGGAGTGCGCCCAGAAAGTATTGTGGCAGTCAGTTTTACCAATAAAGCTGCAAAAGAAATGCAAGAGAGACTAGCTTCACTCGTCGGTGAAAGATTAGCAAAAAAAGTAGAACTATCAACTTTTCACTCATTTGCCTTAAAATTGCTGAGAAGCAATCACGCTGAATTTGGCTTACAAAAAGATTTTTCAATTTCCGATGAAAGTGAAAGCAAAAATCTTTTACGTGAATCTATTCGCGAGTTTCATCTTGAAGATATACTTTCTCTCCAAGAAGCTGCGCAAAAAATTTCACATTTTAAAGATTGTCTCTATAATGATGAAGATTTTCAACTCAAAAAAAATATATTCGATAGCAAAATTTTAAAGCAATTATTTAACTCGTACAATCGTAGATTAAGATTATATAATTTAGTTGATTTTGATGATATTGTTTACTTAGCTGTCAATGGATTCAAAAGAAATCCCAATCTTTTAGAAAAAGTTCAAGACAATATTTCATTTATTATGGTTGATGAGTATCAAGACACAAGTCATTCACAATTTGAATTTATTTGCATGCTCTCATCAAAATCAAGAAATGTATGCGTTGTTGGAGATGATGATCAAAGTATTTATTCATGGCGAGGAGCAAAACCATCCGTCATTTCTGATTTCTTATTATCATTTCCCGAAGCAAAAAAAGTAACCTTAGAACAAAATTACCGTTGCAGTCCAAATATCCTAAACGCGGCAAATAGTGTGATCAGAGAAAATACGGAGAGATTAGGAAAAGAATTATGGAGCCAGCAAGAAAATAAATACTCAATTATTATTCAAGAATGCGAAAACGAGAGAGATGAAGCACTTTTTGTTGCAGAAAATATATTAAAACTAAGATCATCCTGTCCGAATTTTAACCTTGATCAAATCGCAATTTTAGTGAGGTCCAACAGTCAATCACTTCCACTTGAACAAGTTTTGACTGAAAAAAAGATCCCTTACCACATACATGGTGGCACTCAATTCTTTGATCGCAAAGAAGTTCGAGATCTCTTTTCTTATTTAAAATTCGCACATAATAGTTCAGATTTAAACAGCTTATTTCGCATATTAAATTTACCTTCAAGAGGAATTGGTATAGCAACTCTTGAAAAAATTAAAGATATATTTTTACAATCTCAGAAAATAAAATCGAATGCTTCTTTTTTGGATTCTTTAAAATTTTTTTCCAATACACACAAAGGGGTTTGGGAATTTGTGCACTTATGGGATAATTTTGGTGCAAAACTAAAATACTCAGAAGGAATAGTTGATATTTCATCTGCTCTAAGACAATGTTATGAGAATATTGGCCTGAAAAAAGATATTTTAGTATCTTCTGCTAATATGCAGATTGCACAATTTCGTATGGATATCGTAGATAGAGTATTAAAAGTTATAGAAAAGCTTGAACTCGAAAAAGAAAATATACAATCTGTAATTGATGCACTCCATCTTGATGAAGCAAAATTTGAGTCTGCAAACGATACTTCTGGGAAAGTACAGATCTTGACGATTCACTCATCTAAAGGACTTGAGTTTCCAAATGTTTTTATTATTGGTGTAGAAGAAGGAATTTTGCCGCATGAAAGAAGTATTGCAGTTAAAAACGGTGAACAAGAAGAACGAAGATTATTTTACGTTGCCATAACGCGGGCTAAATATAGATTGTATATTTCTCATTGTGGATTCCGAAAAAAAGGTCGTTCTTGTAACTCAGAAAGAGAGCCAAAGCCATCCCGCTTTTTATCTGCAATACCAAAGGATTTAGTAGAATTTTGCAGAACCGATCCTCAATCAGAAGAAGCGAGAAGAATGGAAGCTGCAAGGAAATTATTTGAACTTTTTCGGTAATTGCATTTAGGATTTGGGTGATTTATGAAAAATTTTTCAAAAATAATTCAGTATATATTCGGATGTCTATTTATTATTATTATATCTATGGGGTTACTCATTTTTTATTTATTCGAAAATACTAAAAATAACACACCCGAAATCTCTTCTTTAGTAAAAAAAGTTGAGAAAGCTGCAATAGCTGCCTCTTTTAATTACCCGAAAAATATTGAAGAAAAGTTTTCTTTAATACTAAAAAATGATGAAAGTGAAGATGATAATAGCAAAGTAAAAAAGTCCCCAGACAATAATATTGGCGCATCTGGCTTTTTTATTTTGGATTTAAAACCACAGCATAGCAATCGTTCCATTAAAAAACTCGATGAAGTTTTAAGTGATTACCTTAACTTTATCGAAGATGAATCAAGTGATGAAAATGAAATATTCGATCCTAAATTATACGGTTTTGAGAAGAGGAATTATATAACTTTATCGGCTCTGGAGAAAAACACACCACAGAAAAGTGAATCAATTTTACTTGAAAATGAAAATAGTCCTTTTTCTAAACCATTATCCTCTTTACTAGAAGAACTGTGGAATGGACAAATTTTATTGTTAGGTGGTGTTATACAGCTTGATCTCTCTGTTAAAAATACTCTTTTATTAGCATTATCTCCTTTTTTAAATAAGGCAAATTTATTACAAGAGATCTTAATTAATAAAACAAATAAAGATGTAGAAAACTTTTTAAAACAATATTCCATTGATATTTCAGTTGATACTTTAAATATGAATACGAATCAAAGCATAAAAGAATCACATATAAGTTTATCAATAACAGATCCTCAGCAATTTCTCAACTCTATTTGCTCAATTAAAATAAATCCCTGGGATTATTGCGGTAGATTATCAATTAAAAGAGACACTTTTAGAAAGAATTTTTCAGAAATAATAGAATTTATAAATGCTGATTTTAAATTGAATTTTAAAGTTTTTTGGACCCTCAAAGGAAAGACGTTAATTTATTCAAATAATGTTTCTTTTGTTGAAAAACTCCTAAGCCCTCAAAATAATAAAAATGATAATAATATTTTAACTTCTATCGCGTCGTCAAGACAGGATTATTTGTATGAAAATCATGCGGAAAATAATATTTTAAGCGTATCATTTTTATTTGATATGATTAGGATACAAAATGAACTGATCGATTTTTCAGAAAGAATTCGCCATAATTCAAATATATTATCTGATTATTTTTCATCCCCTTCTGGAGAAGCTTATTTCTCATCCTTTGAAAACAAAATAAATAAAATCACAGGCTACTCAGAAAAAACAGTAATAACTTTTGGATCTGATGGGTCAATGTTTAAACCCGAATTGAAACTTTATTCTCCAACAGGCGATTTATTTCAAAATGACGGTAAAGAGTTACGGCCCGAAGTTTTAAGTTCAATAGAATCTTTTATATTAAAAACTTTATTATTTAGGAATAATATTTCATCTAAAGAGACGTTACCTCTTCCAAATCCAAATATTCAACGACAAGGAAAATGGGTATTCATAAACACCGAAATTATGTTAAATAAAATTGTTCCTTTATTGAAGTTTAAGCAACCTTATTTTGATCAAAATTATGAACCTACAAATTTATAAAATTGGAGACAAAAAATGAAAATTCTTCCAATTGAAGGAAATACCCAAAAATTGGATGGTGGTGCTATGTTTGGCAACGCTCCTAAAGCTATGTGGGAAACTTGGGTTGAATGTGACCAAGACAATAAAATCAATCTAGCATGCAGAGCTTTACTCGTTCGAGATAAAAACGGCAAAAATATTTTATTTGAAACGGGTGTGGGAGCTTTTTTTGAGCCAAAACTTAAAGAAAGATATGGAGTCAATGAAAGTGAACATATTCTCATAAAAAATTTAAATAAAAATAATATTTCCCACGAGCAAATTGATGCAGTTGTTCTTTCTCATTTGCATTTTGACCATGCAGGCGGGCTACTCTCAGAATTTGGAAATGGAAGTTTAAGACTTTTATTTCCAAATGCAAAATATTATGTAGGAAAAGAACAGTGGCAAAGAGCACAAAACCCACATCCGCGCGACAAAGCATCCTTTATTCCACTTTTAAATAATTTGCTTGATAAATCGGGTAGGCTTGTTTTAGTTGAAAGCGATGGGAAATGTGATTTAAATCCCTTTGTCACTTTTCGTTTTTCGCATGGTCATACCCCAGGTTTAATGCTTGCAGAAATTCATTTAGACAATTATTTACTTGTTTTTGCGAGTGATCTCATACCGGGTTTTGCTTGGATGCATATACCAATTTCCATGGGATATGATCGTTTTCCTGAACTTGTTATAAATGAGAAAAAGAATTTTTTGGATGATCTGTATGCTAAAAATGCGAAATTATTTTTTACCCACGATGTAAAACATCCTTTTGGCACAATTAAACGAGATGAAAAAGGCAAGTATAGTGCAGAAGTTTTTGATTATAATTAAGGAATATAATGTCTGAACCCGTTCTTTATATCGTTGCGACTCCTATTGGTACTTTAGGTGATTTTTCTCAACGCGCTCAAAGTATTTTATCTTCAGTTAGTTTTATTGCCTGTGAAGATACAAGGCATACAAGCAAATTATTACACAATTTTGGCATAAAAGCACCTCTTGAAAGTCTTCATGTGCATAATGAAAAAGAAAAATCTGAATTTTTAATAAATAAATTATTAAATTCAGAACTCAAGTGTGCGGCCGTTGTTTCAGACGCTGGGACTCCTTGCATCTCCGATCCTGGTTCATTTTTCATAAGGGCAGCTCATAAACATGGAATTCGAATTTTAAGTATTCCAGGCCCGAGTAGTATGACTTCTGCACTCGCAGCAAGTGGATTTATTCAACCGCGCACTCTATTTTCAGGATTTCTAGAACGAAGCAAAAAGGATCAGTGCAAAGAATTTGCTCGTTGGAAATCAATTGCGCCATGCATTGCTGTTTTTTTTGAGAGTCCAAAAAGAATCATAGATACATTAAAAAATATAAAAGAATATTTTTTTCAAACTCCAATTCAGTTAACTCTCTCTAGAGAAATATCTAAAAAATTCGAAGAACATATTAATGGTAGTATTGATGAAATTTTAAAAGAAATCGAAAAAAAATCTGAAATTCAAGGTGAATTTGTAATCACAGTCAATATCGAGCCAATTCTAAATGAAAAGTTAGAAAAACCTTGTGAAGAAATTGCTTTTGAAGTCTTGGAGTTAGTAAAAAATGGCATGCACATAAAAGAAGCTTGTAAAGTCTTAGCAGAAAAATACGAGCAAAGTTCCAAAGAAATTTACAATGTATATTTAAAAATCAAGTCTTAACAGGATCTTAAAAAATACTCTTAAATTACAAATATATAGATTTTCTTAAAAGATCGCTCATTCCAACAGACATATAAATAAATAAATTCAAATACTTAGACATCTTTACAGTTCTTTTACGTTTAAAGCCTTCACAATGCTTTAGAATTGCCGTTAGAACTCATGAAGAGTGGGTAACACTTTTTTCAAATTTTAGAGGTATTTATGAAATTAAGAGAATCTGCATCAATAACGAAATTTAATTGGAGAAATTTCATTTGGATTTCCGCAGTGCACATCATAGCATTGACTTTGTGCTGGTACTATTTTACTTGGCAAGCTTTCATCGTATTTGCCGTAATGCATTACCTTGCTGGTATGGTTGGTATTACTTTTGGTTTCCATAGACTTCTTAGCCATAAAGGCTTTAAAGCAAATTCAATTATTCAAAACTTTGCAGCTTTCTGCGGAACTCTTGCCTGCCAAGGTGGTCCAATTTCTTGGGTTGGACAGCATAGAGTTCACCATGCTTTTTCGGATACCAAATATGACCCACATGACATGAATTTAGGCTTCTGGCATTCACATATTGGCTTTATTTTCAATAGACGTGCTGACTTAAATTCCATTGAAGAAGTGTCACACTACTGCCCTGACATAGCTAAAGTTAAGTATTTCATGTTCTTAGAAAAAAATATGATCCTCATCCAAATTGCAGTAGGTCTCAGCTTATTTGCACTTGGTGGCCTTCTCGGTAGCACAGCAGGGTTTGACTGGTATAATGCTATGAGTTTCATAATATGGGGTATTTTCGTAAGACTTGTCTCGGGTTACCATGTGACTTGGTTTGTAAACTCAGCAACGCACAAATGGGGTACTCGTCCACACAACACCAATGATGATTCTCGTAACAACTGGTGGGTCGGTATCCTTGCCTTTGGCGAAGGCTGGCACAATAATCACCACGCTCAACCTAGAGCCGCTCGTCACGGTTGGGAATGGTGGCAACTTGACCAAACTTGGATCATGATTTCTAGTCTAAAAAAACTTGGTCTTGTTACAGATATTAAGTTGCCAAACAGAGTCACTAAGAAGGACGATACCATTAAAAACGGTCAAGAAACACTTCCAAAAGTGACTCCAGAGCTCATTCCTCACAAAAAAGCAGTTTAATTTAAGCAAGAGAGCAATCTAAGGTTTTTCTAATTTCTTGATTGAAATAAAGACTCGAAACGCTCTCTTCACAAATCAGTACAAGTACTTCTTCAATCTTTCCTCTTTTATTTCCATTTGAGTTAATTGCTCTTTTAGCAAATAACTTATTTATTAAAAAGTCATTGTATAAATTTAAAATAAAGTTTGAATTAGAATTCGATATAGCAACACATGCCCCTCTTTTTGCTGCTCTCACGCAAGCTTCATACAATCGAATTTGCTGCTTCCGATTAAAACCGATACTATTATAGGAATTAAATGATGAAGTAATAGATAGAGGTTCATAAGGGGGGTCGCAATAGACAAAATCACCTCGTCCCGACTGTTCGATGATCATTTCAAAATCTTCATTTAAAATTTGAGCATAATTAAGTCTCTCAGAGACTTTAAACAAATTATCACTCTCATATAAGCTCGGACAAAAGGTTCTTTTTCCAAACGGCACATTAAATTCACCTTTGGAGTTTTGTCGATAGAGACCATTAAATCCAGTTTTATTCAAAAAAATTGTTCTTGCCATTTTCTCGTATCTATTCTCTGGAATTTCTTTTCTTAATTTATAATAAAATTCTTCTGAATAGAGAGAAGAAAACTTATCTAAATACTTTGCTATCTCTGCTGGATTTTCCCGAACACCAATATACAAATTAAAAATTTCTTCATTATAATCATTAATAATAGCTGAAGTGCCTTTTTTCAGTGATAAGAAAACCGCACCACCTCCAATAAATGGCTCAATATATCTATCAAAATTCTTTGGAAAAATTTTAATAAGATGAGGTAATAAATTAGTTTTTCCACCCGCCCACTTTAAAATTGGTTTCGATTTCTCTTTTAATGGAAAGAGAAAATTAGAATCTTTCATAGCCAAACTCCAAAATGGAAGCATTGAAAAATGGAATCACCATTGAGAATTCATATTTACTAGCACATAAGCACACATTAAGAGTATCTATAAATCAAAGTAGAAAACGAGAAGCAAGTTATGCTATAGAGTTTTCTATGCAATACCCAAATAAGGAGGCTTTATGACTGAAAAAATGGCATCTGTATCGCATCAAAATGATATCACTCTTAAAACGTGTCGAGATGGATTCAATAAATACCATCACATGGTGACCCCAAAAGCCGAATATTCTGGCATCGGTTGGTTCCTTGTTACATTTGGTATTACCATACGTCCCAAAAAAATAAAGTATATGTGTAGAAAGTGTAATGAGATCTTTGATGAGAGCTCCTCCAAAGAAGATCTTGATAGAAATACTTAGTATTATTATATATTTATATAAATAGTTCGTGATGACTTTTTCCTATAATATTCCTCTGCCTCATTTCTCGTTGCATAATTAAAAGATAAAAATTTAATAAATAATTATTCATATATCACATACATATTTAACAATTAGTTAAAGATTATATTCATAGAAAATTATTGTTTATCTAAATATATCAATTTTAATAAACTAAAGACAATAATTCCACTTGCTTAATTATTTAATGGAGTCCATTCTCGGACTAAAGAAATGAATTTTGTTAAAATAGACAAGCAAAATTGATCATTTTTGCATTTATTAAAAATAAAATTAATGAGAAAAATAAGATTTATTTAATATCATCATTGATAACCAATATTGATCAAATATCTCAAAGTTTGTCCTTAGAAATATATAAAAAAAATTTTAACTTGGATAATTATTTTATATATTATAAAAATAATACTATAGTCTTTCCGTGTAACCCTATACAGAGAGAAACAAACAATGTTTTACAATTCAAATCCATCACTTATCCAATATATCGACGAAGCTTCTTCTTCGAGGACTAAACCTACAAACAAAAAATCAAATTTCAAATCATACAGTTGGATTCTATATTTTGTTGGAGTTCTTTTGGCTTTCTATATCCTACCAACTGTTTTAAACGCACTTTTTGAATATACCTCTTTTTTAATAAATATCTTATTTTTTATTGTATTTTCAAAAATTATTTTTACTATCAGAAAACAACAACTTCAAGACAAAGATATTTATACATATAGAGACCAGTTTGTACAAATTAAAGAATTATTCAAAGAAAATGGATTTTATAAAACAGCTCAAGATTTAACTGATATATTAAATTATGCGCCAATTGTCTATCAATCCAACAAAGAACTAATTTATATTATAAATAATCCTTTAAAAGAATATATACAAACTCTTATTAACATTTCTCAAATGATTGATAATAAAAAACAAAGAAGTAAAATTCACTCAGTAAATGCATTAAAAAAAATATTTTCATTTATTGAAAAAAATATGAGTAAAATCAATGGATCTAATGGAAATGATAGTAATAACTTTAAAGGGATAAAAATTGAAAATTTATTTCGAATTGGTTCTGGTAAGCATTTCGAAGGAATTGAAATTCTCAATGGATTTATTTTAATAGGCAGAAACGAATACTTTGACGGTCTCATTATAAGCGAGATTAAATTTGGCAAAGTTCTAAAAAATAATTTGCAAAATAAAAATTATAAGGCACAGCTAAACTCAAAAAGCACAAATGAAACAGCAATCGAAAATACTTACGATAAACTGCTCAATCTAAATAATAACAGTTTAAAAGAAACTGCTTTATTTGCAAGCAGCGAAATCGCTTCTATACGCTTACATTTTCATGAATTCATTACAAATGATATTAAAAATAACTTGAATCGGACAAGTGCCCTACTCAAAGAAAAAATTGCCACCGAAAAAAGAATTCATGAAGAACTAAATAGATTTTAATAGTTAATATATTCCGAAGTTTGAATCTTGCTATTATTACATAAATAATTAATAATAGAAAGATCTCAAATTCATAAAAATGTCGTAGGAATATATGTTAGAAAATAAACAGGATGAAAGTAAATCTAAAGCTATTATATGCAAAATTGCAAATCAAACGCGATCTCCTCAACTTTTGGAAAACACAAATCTTTCACAAAATTCAAAAGACTCACAAAATCTACTTATTCATGGTGACAATCTTGATGTATTAAAATACCTACAAAATTCATTTAAAAATACTATCAAATGTATATATCTTGACCCACCTTTTAATACTGGAGTAAGCATTAATTCCAAAGGTATGAAGCTTAAATATTGTGATGAATTTGATCACGAAAGTTGGATAGAATTAATGAGACTGCGCCTGACAGCTTGCAAAAATCTTCTGAATGAAGAGGGCTGCTTATTTCTCCATTTAGATGACACAGAATGCGCTTATGCAAAAGTTTTACTTGATAATATATTTGGTAGGGAAAACTATTTAAATACTATAACTGTCAAAACACACGCTCCCTCCGGCTTTAAAGTAACTGGGAAAGTTTTACTATCTTGTGCAAATTATTTATTACTTTATTCCAAAAACAAAAATAAGATAAAACTCAATCCTGTTTATTTAGAAAAAGAATATGATAAATTTTACTCGTATTGGTTATACAATAGAGAAGAGTGTCATTCACTTTGGAAATTTGAAAGTATTAAAGATGCATATGTAAAATTAAACTTTAATAAGTGTTCATTTAAATCATTAATTCAAAGCTCGCAAATTAACAAAAAAGATCTTGAAAAAGATATTGCAAATTTCGCTTTATCTAACCCAAAGCAAGTTTTTCGGCTTGCTCCCATTGGAGGAGGTGCAAAAATTAAAAGAAATGAAATAATTGAACATTCAAAAGCACATAAAGGAATTGTCTTCAAGACATCGAGTGAAAATAAGGATGATTTCTACCTTTTAAATGGCAATCAAATAATATTTTATGACAAAAGATTTCAAATGATTAATGGACAATTTAGGCCATCTGAAATTTTAACTAACATTTGGACTGACATCCCATGGAATGGAATTGCTAGAGAGGGAGGTGTTTCATTTTGTAATGGCAAAAAACCTGAAGCTCTTATAGAACGTATATTATCAATTGCAACTTCAGAAAATGAATGGGTATTAGATTGCTTTCTCGGATCAGGGACAACTGCAGCTGTTGCCCAGAAAATGAAAAGAAAATGGATCGGAATTGAAAAAGGAGAGCAGATTTATACTCATGCACACACACGGCTGTGTAATGTTATAAGGGGAAATGATTTAAATGGAATTTCACGTGAACTCATGTGGCAAGGTGGTGGAGGATTTAAATTCCTTGAACTAAGAAAAAAGGTTAATCTTGAATAAAGTGTCTTCAATTTTGGAGAGAAAATGATTGAAAAATATAAGAATTTAATTATTAATCTATTAACACTTGCAATATTTATTTTCACATATATTTATATAATATATGATATTAATAATAGCTATTGGATGCTAGGGGATCAAACGCGTGATTGGAGAATAGCAAGCTCCAATCAAATACATTTAGTTGGGACCCCCATAATTACAGGCGGTTACTCATTTGGTCCCTTTTTCTATTGGGTTCTCCAATTTATATATCATAATATAGGCCCATTTTTTAATTATTTACCTCATACTGCCGTTTATGGATTAACTTTTTTTAATGCAATTGCAAATGCAATACTATTCTATATAATGGCAAAAAAATATTTTCCTTCAATTATTTTAATTTTTAGTCTTATCCTATTTTACATAACAAGTCCATTAGTAGCTTCACTTGCATCCACTTCATGGAACCCAAATCTTTCTGCTGCTTTTGTTAATCTATCTTTAGCTCTATTAATCTACAAAGATTTCTTTAAAGATGGATTTAACAATAAAAATATCATGAGTGTTTCAATAATTATTCTATTTTCTTGGATCGCAGTGCAATGCCATTCTCCAGCTATTTTTTATGCCGCAAGTATTTTTTTGTTTATTTTTATAAAAACTGTTGGCATTAAAAATAAATTTTTGTTTTTTGCATTATCAGCACTCATAGTTTTGATATTACAAATTCCATTTATAATTTATATGCTCAATAATTCAAACCAAATAGCAAACTACCAAAATGGAACAACTCTCGCCTTCAAAAGATTTTTATTTTTCAAAGGTGCTTTTGGTCAAGGATTTAGCTATATTTTCAATACTGCTTCTTACTCAACCTTAAATAAATTTTATTTTCCCCCATTTTTAATTGTATATATTTCTTTATTTATTATTGCATTTTACAAGAAATTATTCAAAGAACCTATAGTCCAATTCTTTCTAATCGTGCTATTGCTCTGCTATTATGGGTACTCATGCTTACCATCCTGGTCTCGGGAAAGCTATTTAATATTAGCAAATATATTTCCTCTCGTAATATTACCAATATTTATTCTGCTAAAAGAGTTCTTTAATAGTAAAAAAATAAACTATTCTTTTCACATTGCTTTTCTAGCCATTGTTATTCTTATTATCCCCTCTCGCAATGCCGAAAGAGATACACACTTTCCATATTATAAAATAATAAAAATCGCTTCAAAAGATTTATACGAAAAGCACAAAGAGTTGCGAGCTATTACACTGCCTAATGCATATAATAAGATAGATTCAAGCATTATTTATGAAGGCTATGGAGGTAAAATAAACCCTAAGAGTTCTCTTGTCGCTTCTATAGATGAAGATGGAAATATAAAGCTCAAAAATTTATGATATTAACTTTTATGTAGCTTCTCGTTATAAAATGGCGTCACCAGTAGGACTCTAACCTACGACCCCATCTTTAGGAAAGATGTGCTCTATACAACTGAGCTATGGCGACATTTCCACTATCATTGACAAAAAAAGAGCTCTCCGTCAAGCCTATAAGTGAGACTCTGGCATATGTTGAATTTATGTCAGATTTTGGACGTTTCTCAACAAATTCTGAACACCCCCTTTTTTTAATGAAATATCCAACGCACAAGAATATAGCTTATAGCTTAGAAATAGAGAAAGATTTATCTCTCATAGCTCAGAAATGGGGTAAGCTTGAAGTTCACAAAGTTAAAAATTCTACAGGATGGAAATTATGCTTTTCAATACTCGCAAGGCATAATTCATGCTCTTATTACTTATTCATTGCTTTTTATAATCATCCACAACTCAATTTACATTTTCTCGGACAATGGAGTCATTGAAAATACTTTCAATATTACTTCGCACATAAAAACAAAGGCTCAGAATATTGCTATCTCCATGCAGGAGAAAAACTTAGCACTTAATTTCTTAGCGAATATAAGAAAACTTTCTTTTTTTGAGGCAAAACAATTCCAATCTTCTGGACTTATTCATTTATTAGCTATATCTGGTGGACAAGTCGTACCTCTGACAAGCGGATTTGGGAAACTTATAGCTTATTTTCTCTATTTTTGTCTACGAAAATTAATAGCACCCTTTCAGCTCATGAATATTATAAATAAATTCAGAACATTCTTTTCTGTTATTATTTCACTCATATTATGTCATATCTTTGGTTGTACAGGTGCACTTATCCGAGTTTCTTCTTTAACATATTTAATCAAAATTAAAAGTTTTCAATCTCAGCATTTATTCTTTTTCCCTTACTTACCATATATTCCTAGTTCAACATTCACCCGTTTTTTTGTCTTAATCCTTATTTCATTATTTTTTGGTAATATTTTATATAATTTTTCATTTCTACTTTCTGCTATAGGAGCATCCTGTGCAGAAATATCAATTTATCTTTCATATTTTTTTATTAAAAAATCAAAAATATTAGTTGCGCTTGCAAGCACATGTCTTACCTCTATTTTTACAGGAATTATTTTGTCACCTTTCTCTTCAATTCATTTACTCAATTCATGTCTTGCAAACATAATAGCACTCCCAGTCGTTTGTTTTTTGATCACGCCACTTACTTTAATTCTATTAATAATTTCTGAAGATTTTTTTTATTATAAACAACTTATAAATATTTTTGATCTTTCACTCAATATACTGAAAAGGATATCTATAGCCTTCTCCAATCCATATAACTTAATAAATCCTTTTGACAGAAACAACCCACTCTTTAAACTGGAAGGGCTCTTTTATTTGAGCATTGTTCTTGTTGTACTTTGGGTTATTTCAGATCTCTATAAGGAAAGAAAAATCTACTATACGAGATTCCATTTTCAGAAATTAAAGATGCTCTGAAAACTCAGCTTCTGTGAGTATTTTTACATTATGTTTTAGAGCATCTTTATATTTTGAAGAACTTGAGCTTTCGTTACAAACTAAAAAGTCAGTTTTTGAACTCACTGCCGATACAAGTTTTGCTCCAGCTTTTTCAAGCATAGCTTTGTATTCTTCTCTTGGCCTAGAGAGAGCTCCTGTTATACATATATTTTTTCCAAAATACGGATGATTTTTTTGTTCCTCACTTAATAAACCTGAATTATCATTTATAATCGTAACAAATTCTAATAAATTTTGAATTATTTTTTCTTTATTTACAAGAGAATCTATAAAATCTTCTGCGGATTTTTGTGCCCAGCCTTTTTCAATTAATAAATCTTCTACCTTTAATTTTAAAACATTATTTAATGTCTTACATTTTTTTGCAACTTCTTGGCATTTGACAGCACCACCTCGTTTTAAGCCAAGAGCCGTTAAAAATTTTGCTAATGGAATTTTTCTAGCCCCTTGGATTGCAGCTATAACATTTTCTGATGACTTTTGTGCAAATCCCTCGATTTGTAAAAGATCTTCCACTGTCAATTTATAAAAATCGGCAGGTTCTTGTACTAAACCAGCTTCTCGAATTTTTAAAACGATTTTGTCTGATACACCCATTATATCTAAGGAAGATACGTAATAAACTAAACTTTCTTGATCTTTGAAAGTGCAATTGGGATTTTCTAGACAAAATAAATCTGGGCCTTTTCGCGTCAATGGAAAGCTACATAAACATTGGGTTGGAAGTTTAAATTTCTTTTCTGCAGGTTCAATTAAGCGAAGAATTGCTGGAATAACTTCGCCACTGCGAATGATTTCAACTTTTGCCTCGACAGCATAATTGCCATTTTCAATAAACTCAGCATTGTGAAGGGTCGCATACGAAATTTTAGCACCAGATAAATAAACAGGATTTAATTTTGCACGAAAGGAAATTTTTCCACTTCGACCAACATTGACTTCAATCGCTTGAATTTCTGTTTCAGCAGTGTCTCCAGCTTGTTTAAATGCCAAACTTCCTCTAGGATGATGAGCTGTATTACCCAATGATTCCCAAATAATTTCATCTCTTAAGCGAAAGACAATTCCGTCTATTTGATAATCCCTACTTGAAGCATATAACTCATTTAAAAAAAGTTTTAGGCTATCGAGATCTTTTAACTTCTCTATTTCTTGTACATGTGAAATAGAAGTATAAAAGCCAATTTTATCTAAAAATTTTAATTTAGAGTAATAATCTGGTTCTAAAGAAAAGAGCTCGCTAAAATCACGTGCTGAGATATAATTATTATTTTTATCAAAAGCGATTACATCATAGACGCAAAATTTTAAAATACGTAAAACATCTAGAGCTTCTTCAACGTCTTTTCTTCCTAATGTTCCAGGAACGGCATTCCTAAAACTATCAAACCGATCTGTAAATTTAGGAAACTCAGAAAGTGGAAAATAAACTTCTCCCCTTATTTCAATTCTTATTTTTCGATCATTATTTACTAAATTAATTTTTTTATTAATATCTTTTATATGATAAACATGCTCAGTTACATCTTCACCAAATTTTCCATTTCCACGTGTGGAGGCTCGCAAAAAATTACCATTCTCATCATATTCAATTGATAAAGCCATTCCATCAATTTTATCCATGGCAATACATTTGTTTTTGCTAATAAAATCAAATATGTCTTCTAAGGAATATGTTTTTGCTAATGATAGCATAGCTATGGAATGAGAAATTTTATTATTACTCTCTTCAAACGGATAACCAACTATGCTTAAAATAGGATGTTCTGCACATAAATTTGTTAATCTATTTTCAAGAGCATCATATTCAGCATCACTTATTATGCTTTTTCCTTTATAATATAATTTTTTATGAAAAAGGATTTGCGATGCTAAATTTTCAATTTCATTTTTTGCATTTATTTTTAATGACACGTAAAAAACCTCCCTAAGAGTCAGGAGAGGTTATAACAATCTTATTCTACAACAATCAAGCTTTTCATTTTATGATTTATTCAACATAAGGTTGGGCATTTAAAATGATCTTTCTTTTTCTACCCACATATCCTAGAGGACCATGATCCCAGCCCTCATAAGTTAATGATGCTTTTGAAGCATCACTTATCGTGATTTCAGCTTTTTGTTTAAAAGGAATTTCAAAAACTCCAACTGGATGAGTTCCAGAATAAATTTGCTTCCCATCAGACTCAACAATGATATTTACTTTACTCGTCACATTCAGTTTTGCCGTGTGCTCGATAATCATTGAATTTGAAACTTTTTGTGATGAAATGCTCATCCCACCGGCTGCTACTGTTTGTGTTTGCCCAGCAGTCTCTGTTGTTTCTTGAATTTCTTTATTTTGTTGAATATTTGGATCAACAACGCTTGAAGGAATTGGCTCTGCTACTTCTAAATTGTTTTCTATAGATTTTGCATTTAAATTTGTTACTTTATTTTGATGTGAATTTTTTGAGCTCAAAAAGAGCGTTATAAAGCCAAATATTGCAAAAAAAGCCAAACCCAAAACTATGCGCATTGGTGCTAAATCGACAGATCTTCTTTTTTTCCCAGATTCTTCTTTAAATTCTATATTTTCATTTTGAATATTTTCAACTCTGGAATGATAAATCGGTTCATTTTCAGTATATTTTACTTCAATTGTGCTTTCTTTTACAACCGAATAATTATTTTCAGGCATAGATCGTTTAACAGGCTCAGCCCTAGGCAGCGGTGCGGCTTCTGTATAACTATTATAGTTTGTCTTATGTACTTGGTAATTGGATTTTTCTTCAACCTCAATTCCTAATACTTCAAACGCATTTGGGGTTACAATTGCATTTGAATGAGGGCGTTGCGGAATATATGCTGGTCGGTTATAGGATTTAGTTTGAGAATTTTCTTCTGTTAAAGAAGCAGGTGAATTAAAATCTGCAGGAACATCACTTCCTGTTACTTTTTGGAAATCTCTCCTAGAAATTGAGCGAATCACCTCAGCAGACTCTTCTGCAGCTGGATGATATTTAGATTTTTTTGTCGACGAGGACATTAAACTTTCTGATTGTCTTTCTACTCTCACTGTTTGCAAATGTTGAAAAGATTCAAACTCAGGAATATGAACAGAAAGCTCCCGCGCATAAAGACGAATCAACCCTCTGCCATTCAAACCAGGAGGCAAAACATCCCAATCCCCTGCTTCGATCGCCTCAATATACCTATCTCTGATTTTTACACGTGCTGAAACCTGGGAATGAGATAGCCTTCGACTTTCACGAGCTTGCTTCAGACGACTTCCGACAATATTTGCCGTTTCATAAGTAACGCCAAGAGCATTCTTGTCATTTGGAGATGCGACTTGCGTTATATTCATATCCACAGTCCTTTTTAGATTTCAGCCCTAAAATCTTTTTAATACGGGTCTTGGCTTGCCAGTAGCTTCCGACTGTCCGACAATTCCCTCACGTATCATTCTATCCATCAATCGAGCCGCACGGTTGTAACCTATTCGGAATTCCCTCTGGATACTTGACGTACTCACGTTTCCGCATTCACGAGCAAACTCAACAGCTTTATCATAGAGAGTATTTTCATCTATCGTCTCATTATCTCCCAAGATTGAGGGCATACTTAATGAACTTACTTTGTCATTTTTTTGTCTTAAATCTTGTGATGCTCTTTCAATATCTTGCATAACATTCGCTTCATAAAATGTGGGATATAATTTTTGCAATTTGCTGGATAATGCATTTATCTCTTTATCATTAACAAATGCACATTGGGCCCGAATGACTTTACTTATTCCAGGTGGTAAAAAGAGCATATCACCTTTTCCAAGTAAACGTTCTGCACCAATATTTTCAATTATTGTTCTACTATCATGCCGAGAAGACACCTGAAAACTCAAGCGGCAAGGGAGATTTGCTTTTATAACACCAGTCAAAACATCCACACTTGGCCTTTGTGTTGCAAGTATAAGGTGAATTCCTGCAGCTCGTGCTTTTTGTGCTAATCTTTGAATACTATCTTCTACATCTTTCGGGGCAGTCATCATAAGATCGCTTAATTCATCAACGACAACAACGATGTAAGGTAAATAATCAAGTGCTTTATTATTTTCTAAATCTTTTATTTCACCCTTTTCAATCCCATTATTAAAAGCCATGACGTTACGGACTTGATAATTTTTCATCAAGCGGTAACGCCTTTCCATTTCTTCTATTGCCCATTTTAAAGCACCAGCTGCTTTATCTGGTTCAGTGACAACAGGCATAAGTAAATGACCAATTCCGTCATAATTTGACAGTTCTAACATTTTTGGATCGACTAGTAACAGTCTTAACTGGCGAGGTGTTTTGCTCATCATCAGGCTTAAGAGCATTGCATTAATGCAAACACTTTTGCCTGAGCCCGTTGAACCTGCAACTAGCAAATGCGGCATAGCGGACAAATCTGCAATCAATGGAGTGCCATCCACATTTTTACCCAGGGCAACAGGCAAAGGAATTTTAGGGTTTTGAAAGAGAGGGGATTCCATTATTTCTTTAAGTGAAACCGTTTCTCTAATTGATGCTGGAATTTCGATACCAAGCGCACTTTTTCCGGGCTGTAAGCCAATTAAAACACTTTGCGCTCGCAATGCCAATGTAAGATCATCTTGCAGAGAAAGAACTTTATTTACTTTAATTCCTGCTGCAGGCTCAAACTCATGAACGTTAATTACTGGACCATTCTGGCTTTTCACAACAGTTCCTTTTACCCCAAATGAAGCTAATTTTTCCTCGATTTGATTTGCTTCAGCTTTCAATTTTTGATTTTCAAGTTCTAAGTTCTTTTTAGGAAAATTAGCTTTATGATAATCAAGTAAATTTACTAAGGTGTCGTAATCTGATTTTGCAATTGAAAATGCGGTATTAATAATATTAAGTGATGATGTATTTTCAATTTCTGAAATTTGTAAATTGTTTTTTATATGATCTTCACTTTGCCCTGAATTTTTCAGACCACTTTCACTCAGATTTTTTCTGATCTCTTCTCGATTACGCCTAAATATTTCTTCATGCGTGAGTTGAACATATTCCTTTTCACTTTCGTGTATCTCATCAGACACAACACCAACAAAATTTTTTGTAGTGTGAAAAGGTAACAGTGATAATAAATATGATACAGTCGCAATTGGCCTTATACCTAAAGATAAAGTCAAACTCGCTATACCCGCAATTGATAAAGAAATAATTGCGCCTGATTTACCAACCAACAACGTTATGTAATGAGAAATACTCGATCCAAGTAAACCACCTGTGTATATATCTATTCCTCTGAAATGAGTTTCTGGTAAAATTAACGATAATAAACCTAAGTAACAAGCAATGAGTTGTGGATAACCAAATATTCTTAAAACAAATCTACTTTTTTGTTTAGGTCTCCGAAATGTATTTAATAGTTGAGCAATAAATACCATTGAAAATACGATTGAACCTAAACCAAAGACTTGAAAACACCAATCTGCTATGGATGCTCCTATAGGCCCAAAAGTATTTGTGATTTCTGCAATTTTATTTGTTACTTGAGAACTTATATTAAATGAACTTGGATCTGCTGGATTATATGTAATAATTGAGACGAATATACAAAATGTAATCCCTAACAGGAGTACATGTATATATTCTTTAAAATATTCCTGATTATTTGCCGCATTTTTTTGCATATTAGTGGGATTCTGATTTTTATTTTGTAACTCAGAGGACATTGCCATTGAGAGTCTCCATAAGTCGAACTATTCTTAAATTATAAAGGAGGACCTAATGTCCCATTCACCTATCCAACAAATAATTATAGGATTTAAGGCCCCGCTCCATTCTGTCAGATTTTTTAAACTCAATAAAGGTATGCTTTTATTAGGGGTAACTCCCCACATACTGAATCTCCTCTTATACACTTGGATAATTAGAAATATAGTCATAGCAAAATGGATTCATCCTTTATTCAATTCATTATCATTAAAGTGGCAAGATTCATTCATTTCCCACATTTTTAATCCCACTTTTATCGAAATCGTAGTTTGGATAGTTGGGTTTTTATTTTATGGGGTGTTTGGCACAGCATTTGTAAATGCCTTTGCAAGCCCACTTTACGATATTATTGCACAAAAAGCATTCGAAAAAACATCTGGAACGCTCATACGCAAACAAAGTTTAATGGATTTTATTGACAGCATCATATCAGAAGTAACTAAAGGTGTTATTATTATATCATTTTTTGTCCAGATTTTTGCCCCCCTCGTTTTTTTTATAGGTATCTGGTATTTAGGCTGGAGCAGCATTGATCGAACGCTGCTACTCATGAATTTACCATTAAGAAAAAGATTTATTTTTGGTCTTCGCAATTGGGGACTTTGTGTCGGCCTGGGGATATGGAATTACATACCACTCATTGGCGCGATTTTTTCTTTCGCTATGGCAGCAGCGGGTGCAATTGTCGTTGCAGAAAGCAAAGCGGGAGAAGCTTATGTCGATGATCAAAATGATTTAACATTATAAAAATTAAGCAGATATTTTCTCCACACTCTCTATTTTCTCTGCTTTTTTATTCTTCAATATTTCACTTTTCTGAATTTCAGCTTTAAGCAAATCATTATTCTCCATTTTAATATTTTCTAAATTTTTAACTTTTTTCTTCCTTCCTGATAGTTTTCGAGTGAGTCGAGAAATTTGTTTAAACTCTTTTAAGTACATTTCTCTATCGTGCTTTATTTCAGACTCAATGATTTCAATTTTCTTAAAAATCTTTTTTTCAAGCTCATAGTCTTGTTCAAGCAACGATTTTCTATAGTCTGTTGATTTCCGACTATAAAGTAAAAGAATAGGTGTTTGAATTGCCCCTAAAAGTGCTAAAACCGTGCGCAATCCATTATAGGGATAAGGGTCGAATTTCAAAGTTGGAGCCATAAAAGTATTCCAAATAACGCAGCCACCAACAAGTGAAATAAAAAACAGCAGAGCCCACCAGGAAGTTGAAAATTCATAAAAGCTATTGCCGGATTTATCACGGATTTCTTTGAAAGATTTTAATTTCCTCTTAGCCAACTGCATTAGAATCACCTACTTATGTCATTTTTGTTACGATGAGGAGCAAAGCATTTCCTGAGTTTACACAATCGTCACCTACTTGTAAATATTTTGTGACTTTTTTGTGACAATGTATTTTCTTCAGTCATCAGCAAACTTTATATCAATGAGTGCTTTTAAAAAAAACTCATAATTATTAACTCTGTATTAGGAAACTCTCTTCCACTTAATGCTGTTCTTTGTTACAAATGAGCTCGATTTATCTGCACCCTATGGGTAAAAAGGGTGGGTTTTACAACACTTACTGTCGAGGATTGACATGGCGTACCAACATAAGCAACTTGAACCGCGCTGGCAAAAATACTGGAAAGATAAAAACATCTTCATAACAAATGAAGATAAATCTAAGCCAAAGTATTATGCGCTCGACATGTTTCCATATCCAAGCGCATCAGGATTGCACGTAGGGCACCCGCTTGGTTACACAGCGACAGATATCACTTCACGCTACTACCGCATGAAAGGGTATAATGTTTTGCACCCCATGGGCTGGGATGCCTTTGGCTTACCTGCAGAACAGCATGCAATAGACACAGGGGAACACCCTGCAAAGTTAACATATGCATCCATTGAAAACTTTAAAAAGCAGCTCGATAGTATTGGATTTTCTTATGACTGGAGCAGAGAAGTCGCTACATGTGACCCTAAATTCTTTCATTGGACACAATGGATTTTCACTAAATTATTTGAAAAAGGACTAGCATACCAAGCCGAAGTTTTTGTGAATTGGTGCCCAGTGTTAAAGACTGTTCTTGCAAATGAAGAAGTTATAGAAGGTAAAAGTGAGCGCGGTGGACATCCCGTCTTCCGGGTCCCCATGAAACAGTGGATGCTTAAAATAACTTCCTATGCAGAACGGCTTTTAGCAGATCTAGACGAACTCGATTGGCCAGAATCGACCAAAGAAATTCAACGAAATTGGATAGGAAAATCCATTGGTGCAAAAGTAAAATTTGCTATTGAAAATTTCGAGTCAGAGAAAATTGAGATTTTTACTACTCGCCCAGATACATTGTTTGGTGCAACTTATATGGTACTTGCCCCCGAACATCCACTCGTTAATAACATTACTATTGAAGAAAATAAAGCTCATATTGCTGAATATCGTGAGTTTGCTTCACGTAAGAGTGATCTTGACAGAACTGAATTAAATAAAGAAAAAACAGGTGTGTTCACAGGTTCATATGCAATTAATCCTGTAAATAATGAAAAAATCCCAATTTGGATCAGTGATTATGTGATGATGGGATATGGCACAGGAGCAATCATGGCGGTTCCTGCTCATGACACACGAGATCATGAATTTGCCCTAAAATTTAACTTAAAAATTATTCAAGTTGTATCAGCACAAGATAACTCCTTTGACATTCAAAAAGAAGCTTATACGAATGACGGAGAAATTATAAACTCTCATTTCCTCAATGGCTTAAATATTGAAGCGGCTAAAGATAAAATCATTCAATATTTAGTTGAGAAAAATCTTGGTGAAAAAAGCATTACCTATAAATTGAGAGACTGGGTTTTCAGCCGGCAAAGATATTGGGGAGAACCTATTCCTATTATGAAAGACGCTCAAGGCAATGTCTTAAGAGCTTTCAAAGAGTCTGAACTACCTTTAACTTTACCCGAAGTTCAAAGTTATGAGCCCACTGGAGATGGCAAAAGCCCTTTATCTGCAATTACAAGTTGGGTGCAAAAGAAAGCAAAAGATGGAACATTAGAGTTTGTTGAAACAGACACAATGCCTGGCAGCGCTGGTAGCAGTTGGTATTTCTTAAGGTATGTGGATCCGTTCAACAGCAAACAATTAGCAGATTTCGAAAAACTCAAATACTGGATGCCTGTTGACCTCTATGTTGGCGGACAAGAACATGCGGTTGGGCATTTGCTTTACTCAAGATTTTGGACAAAAGTTTTATTTGATATCGGTATATGCCCAGTAAAAGAGCCTTACCAAAAATTGGTTCACCAAGGCATGATCTGCAAAAATGGTGCTAAAATGTCTAAATCGAAAGGCAACGGTTTGAGCCCTGACGAAGTGATAGATCAGTATGGCGCAGATTCACTGAGAGTCTACGAAATGTTTATGGGACCACTCACCCAAACAAAAGAATGGGATGACAGCAACCTTGCAGGTGTGCACCGTTTCTTAAGTCGTGTAGAACGTTTTTATCTTTCGGATGAGGGTAAGAGTTTATTAAACTCAGAACCTGCTACCCAACAGGACCAAAAAGTACTGCATAAAACAATCAAAAAAGTAACAGAAGATATAGAAAATTTAAGTTTCAATACAGCGATTGCACAAATGATGATCTTTCTAAATTCCGTTGCAGAATCTCAATGCAAAAACAAAGAAATTTTAAATAAATTTTTACAAATTCTCTCTCCATTTGCTCCACACTTAAGTGAAGAACTTTGGTATAAATGTTTTGTCGAAGAAAAAGTATCTCCAGAAAGTAGCAAATATAAATTTATTTCTTTGAGTGAATGGCCATCATATAACCCAGAATTTATTATCGACAATGAAATAAAAATTGGCGTCCAAGTGAATGGCAAGCATAGAGGAGAGATAACAATTCCGTTAAATGCTAGCCAAGAGATCGCCGTTGCGGCAGCTATGGAAAATAGTAATGTAAAAGCAACTCTCGAAGGAAAAACATTAAGAAAAACTATTTATGTAGCAAATAGAATTTTGAACTTTGTGGCAACCTAACAGAGAGTCAATTTTTATTCTAAAAATAATTTGACTTCTCGCATCTCCCGTCCCCCCTCTGCTACTATCAGTCTAAGATATACTTAGAACTCATCAGCGAGGGGAAAATGGAATCTCAAGTAGCAATTGACTCACATATTTCAAATATTATGCAAATTTTTTCTCAAAGAGTGACTTCCATATCTGAACAAGCAGTTATCAATATTGGAGATTATTTCCAAAAATTAAGTTCACTGACTGAAGAGCAAAAGGACATGCTCAATAAATTAACAAAAATTACGGTAGCTAAAATAGAAAATATTGCTATTCATGAAAGTTTACAAGAATCTGAATTACGCAGAACAATTATGGAAATGAAAGAAAAAAACAGTCACCTCATGGAAATTGTCGGTCCAATCATAATGCTATTGCAGTTTCAGGATCGTATGAGTCAAGAATTAAATGGTCTGTTAAATTCTTTAAAAAATATTATTGAATTTATTAAGACGAGCTCGGACTCAAACTTTCCCGTTCCAAAAAATGAATTCTGGGTTGAAACATCTAAAAATTTTACAAACTATGAGTCAAGAAATATATTTTTGAAAATAATATTTGGCGATGATTATGAGTTACAAGAAGTCTCTATCCCTACTGCAAAAACAGTAGATGATTTTTTCTTTTAATATTATATTAATGAAAATCTACTGGTTTCCTTGCGGCAAAAAAATGCTGCAAAAGAAGTTACTCTTTCAAACAATCAAGATGGTGTTGTGTATTTTTTGCGAAAATATTTTTCGTTAAATAATTAACAAATAAAGCGAGTCTATCAATATTGTTATTATTTGTTTTCAAATGTGATTGGATGATAGAGTGAGTTCACCAAAGCCACCTGGTCGTTGTAACCAGTTATCATGAGAGTAAGTATGTGTTTTAAAACCCTCAAAAAAATGTATCGCATACGCCTGTCTTGAAACGTTTGATTTATTTTCCTTGCTCTGATGAATAAGTTCTCCATTCATGAGAATAGCCGAACCTGTTTTAACCTCAAGTGGCACAAATAAATTATCATTTGAAGGCGGTGTATTAGCAAACTTTAGAAAACGTCTCCCGTCGGAAGCACTCGGTTCATTCATGACACGAGACAACAATCCGTTATGGTGAGAATTGGGGATAATCCACAGGCAACCATTTTCAATTGTAGCATTTTCCAAAGCTATCCAGAGAGCACAACATGATAGAGGCTCTGTGTAAACGACCGAGGAATCTTGATGAGGATGTACGGCCCCTTTGAGACCAGGCTGCTTAAAAAAGTATCTTGATTGTGCAATGAAAGGGGTTTTATATCCTAAAGCTTGCATCAATTGATTCATGCGTAAAGAGTGAGTGAACGATTGAAAAACGGGATCACAATCATGAAGTGCATGGCCAATTTTAATTGCTGTTTTCATTTTATCATAATGCATGAGGCCATTGCTCAGTATTGTGCTCGATTCAAAAAAAATACTCGCTTTATTCAAACTTTCACGAAAAAAATGAGCTGACACATGATTCATAGGCAAGTCTGCGTTCCATAGACAACCTGGCTCACTTGTTGGATCAAATGCTTCTACCAATGCAGCAGCATGCTCACGTAAGGCAGAGCATTCGTTTATAGAAGCAAAGTCAGGAATAATTATATAACCTTGCTCATGATATAAGAGTAAATCAGCTTGGCTTATCAAGGTATGCTTCCTTAAAAATTTAATATAGATATCTTCTTAAAAGTGAGATTTTTATTATGATTGGATTATTCTCCAATACAATGTTCTTTTTTATTAAAACGATAAAGTTTACCAGAAATATCGGCAGTAAGTTTTTTCTCAACAAAGGATCCGTCTGACATAATATCTATAAAGCCAAGGTCTTCATCGTAAACAAGAATATCTGGGTCATCAAATGCAATAAATGGATTATGGATAGATTCTACTACAAGGCCATTTTTTCCTGAATACCAAGTATGACGAATACCTCTTGGCATCCAGACTCTGTCGCCGATGGAAACAGGAATACTCTTAATTTGCTCTCCAAACGGTGCGATCAGAAAATATCCTGAACCTTCTAATACAGTTACAAGTCTATCAGTATAAAGGTGGGTATGAATTCTATTATCTTCCGCCATTTCTGGTGGAAATTTAATATGGAGTAATCCTACTTGACCAGGGACAGCAGCAATAAGTTTAGCTTTCATATATTTTTCATAATTTACCCATGGAGTTATTTCTGCAAGGGATTTTAAATAAGAACTATCTTCAGAAAAAGCAATTTGATTATGCTCTAAAAAAGAATTACTATTCCACTTTTCACGCGTCTGCGTTTCTAAACGTGAAAGATTAATCATTATTGCAGTCTCCTATTTAAAAGATGAACCTAAAAACATTTTTCTCAGATTAGGATCGTGTTTTACTTTTACAAACATCTCAGTCTTGAAGCAAAGGATAAATTGTGAAGGTAAAGATAATAGTATTTCATTTTCTTTACCTTCCATATACTCGATAATTAATTTTAATTCTGCAGATAATTACATTTTAGTCAATGTATCTGTCAAAAAAATGAAATCTTCTGAAATTTTTTTAATGGAAGAAAATTCGTAGAGATCTTTCGAAAATTCAATTTTAATATCTATTAATTTATTATAGTTATAAATGTCAAACGATAGGCCAAATTTAGAAGTTTTATTATCAATAAATTCAATTTCACTATGAACATCTTTTGCGATAAATTTTGCAAAATTATCATCAAAATTATGATAATTAACAATAATATCAACTAAAGTGTGACAAAATGTCATTCTTTGTAGATTCATTGAGCGACTTATAAGTTCTAATGGAGTAAAGCGATGGGTTGTTGCTTCAATAAGTGTTTTTTTAATTGAGTCTAAAAGACTGACAAATGAACACTCAGGTTGCAGCTGATTTCGTAATATGATGACATTTACAAACATACCTATTAAATGCTCATCAATTTGATGATCACGCGTTGACATGGCAGTCGCAAATGCTATGTCATTTTCGCCACTATAACGATGTAAAAGAAGATTCATAATAGCTAAAAAACCAACAAATAATGTACAGTCGTTTTGACTGCATATAGTTTTAAGCTTTAAAGTTATGTCTGAATCTAAGGAGAAATAATAACTGTCACCGGCTGAAGGATTTAAGTGAGTTTTAGTCTTTCGGAAAGGCAGACATATAGGTTTATAGTTTTTTAACTGCTGAGACCAGAAATCTAGATCTTTTGTCACTGTCGTGTTTTCAGAAGATCTTTGCCAATCTGCATAATCGACAAATTGACGTTGAAGTTTAGGAAGACTAATTTTTGCGCTATATAAAAATGAATTGTAAACAGAACTCAATTCTTTAATAAAAATATTTATTGAATAAGCGTCATGAATTATGTGATGATGATTTACAAATAAAATAAAATATTTTGGATCTATCTGAAATAGCTGCAATAAAATGGGCGGATTATTAGATAAATCAAAGGGAATTCTTGCACTTTCTAAAGATAGCTCTCTAAAAATCTCGAGGGAAACAAGCTTGGGTCTTAAAATAACACGTTGAGGTATTACATTTTGAGAAGCTATTATGTCCTTTTTAAAAATACTACGTAAAATCCATTGTCTATCAATAATATAATTAACTGCCTCTTCAAGAATAAAGGGATCAATTGATCCTTTTAAATGCAAGGCATAAGCTATATTATAGTTTATACTTTTTCCATTTTGCAAGAGATGAAGTACCCATAGTGCTTCCTGTGAAAAGCTAAGTGGCCCTGAAGTCGCTCCCGTTTTTATCTCTTCACACGCAGTTTGATTCCTTTTGCGGTGCTGAATGAGATTAAGCATACAATTAAAATTTGGATTTTCTAAAACTTCACGAACAGTGAGATGTATTTGTGCTTCCTGTTTTATATGTGCAATTAATCTCATAGCGAGTAAGGAGTGTCCTCCTAACTCAAAAAAATGACTCTTTGCACTTACTTCTTGGACGCCTAGCAAACTCTGCCAGATATCTTTCAAAACAACCTCTAACGAATTTACATCAATAAAATCTTTTTCAATATTCTTTATTTCCTGAAAATTTTCTTCTAGAGATAGAAAATCAATCAATTGAGATTTGTCAATTTTTCCTTGATTATTGAGCGGCCATTTTTTCAATATTTGTATATATTTTGGTTGCATATGTTCAGGAATTTTAAGCATTATATGTTTTTTAATTGATGCAGATATTACACTTTTTTCTCTTAACTCATGACTTTTAGTAATTACAAAGGCTGCTATAAAAGGAACTGTTCCCTTTTTGTGATTTATAACAAAACTGCTTTCTACTAAAGGGTGCTTATTGAGTAGATATTCTATTTCACTTAATTCAATTCTAATTCCATTTATTTTAACTTGTCTATCAGATCGACCAATAAATTCAAGTGTGTTCTCATTAATCCAACGTACCTTATCTCCTGTTTTATAAACAAGTTGAGTGATAGGTAGATCTTTATTTATAGAATTCAAATTATATATAAATGATTTTTCAGTGAGGTCTGGGCGTTTAAAATAACCTTGGCTAACGCCTAAACCTCCAATGTAAAGTTCGCCAATAGCACCGATAGGGAGAATACGATCATGATTATCAAGAACGAATAGCAATGAATTTTTAAAAGATTGGCCTATTATTTTTTCAGGGTTCTTATATGATTTATAATTATTTAATTCACAAGCTGTGACAGCAATTGTTGCTTCAGTGGGACCATAAGTATTAAGAATTCTAATATCGGAAGTACTAAATTGAAACCATTGATCTAAAATTGCGGGTGCGAGCGCCTCTCCACCAATCACAACGGTTTTTAGACTTTCAGGAAGTTTAAGTGAAAATAAAATCATATCTTGTACGATCTGTCCCCAAAATGTAGCGGGTAAATTGAGATTTGTTATTTTATACTGCTGACATATTTCAAAGAAATGCGAACTTGTACTTAATAATTTTTGATTGTATAAACAAATGCTCGCGCCAGAAATAAGCGATACGCAAATATCAGCTAAAGAAGCATCAAAATTAAATGGACAAAATTGCAAAATTTTATCGCCTTCTTTGATAGGAAACACTCTAGCTGCTGATTTTGCGAAATGAATCAGTGATGCATGTGTAATCATGGCACCTTTAGGCATTCCACTTGTACCGGACGTATAAATAATATACGCTAAGTCCTCCGCTGTTAAATTTGATTTATAAGGGTAAAGGGATTGTGAAGAGATATCTGCTGATTGATTTTCTAATGCTATAATTTTTAAAGAATGTATACATGAAAAATGTGAAATATTGCTAATAATATTTTCAGAATCACTGATGATAAGCTGTGCATTAATCTCATTAAGCATATGTTGAAATCTAGAGTCTGTCTCTTTTGGCGATAATGGAATGAAAATCATTTTCGCTTTCATAATTCCGAGTATAATTGGGATATAATTATTTGTTTTATTATGAATAATAACAATAACAGATTCACTACTTAATCCTAATTTTTCTAAGTTATAAGCAACGATATCAGATAAATGATCGAGTTGCTTATATGTCAAAGTTTCATTTTCACTCATCACTGCAACTTGACTGGGGTAGTTGATAACCTGATTCTTAAATAGCGAAATAACCGTTTCATTAATGTCTATATTTTCTGGTTTTCTTTTTGCTTGTAAAAGTAAATGTTCTTTTTGTTTTGGTGAAACAAGTGGTAGATTTTTTAAATGACAACTCGGATTATTTATTGCTAAATTAATATAATATGAAATATTTTCTAAAAACTCATCAACTCTGCATTTATCGTAAAATTTCGAATTGTAAATTATTTTTATCTTTAAAAATTTACATTCATCTTTATAAATATGTAATTGTAAGTCCTCTGGATGGATTTTTTCTGAAATAAAACTTTCAGAAAAAAAAATAAATATAGAATTGTCTTTTTTTCCTAAAGAATTGTTGGCAAAAATATCACTGGTCTTATCTTCTTCGGTAATATTATTTGTAACATCATTTAAATAAGACAAAATTAATTTTTTACAGACATTAGGATTGATATCAAAATTGAGGGTTATTGATTGATTTAATTGTTTTTCAGGTAGGATATTTTTTTCAACAGGCCGAAGAAAATCGATCAGTCCTGAGGAGATCTTTGCAAAAGTAGAATCTGCATAATTTTCATCATGCTCACTATTCTCATTTTTTGTAACTTTTTGCTCCTCTAAAAATCCGAATTTCAGAAATGCTTGAGATGTTTCTAGATGATCTAAGATTTTAGATTTTTTTAGAAGACTTAGAATGTTCTTAACAATAGGATTGTTTAAGTAGAAAGGAGACACTTCAAAACTCTGATGAGTATCGTTTAAAATTTCTTCGATAACATCATTTTCAATATTAAGATTCGATAAAACTCTTCTGTCATTAATCTTTTTAACATCACAGCTTAAATATTTGCAAATAAAATCTGGGAGGCATGCACCAATTGTCTTTTTTCTTTCTTCTGGAATATGAAGCCAAATTTTTGTCAATAAGTCTGTAAAAATGACGCAATGCCGACCCTCATCAATCAGATGATCAGCATTTATTTCATTAAAAAATATATTAACATCTGGGTCTTTAATTGTTGTCACGAGCTCTTTTGTTATGGAGTTTTCTGCAATGCATAAAGCAATAATTTCAAAGAATAGATGGCAATTTTCAGGTAGGACTTCAAGAATAAAATTAATTGAGCGTGTTAAACTTGATTCTGCAGTATAAACTATAGGCTTAATATTTGTAAGATTTGATACCTGTAGAATAAAATCATGCGCTATATATGCGTGATATGTTTCATCGACAATGACTGTCAGCAATTGGTGTACCATTTCATCAGATAAAGAAATTTGTGCTTTTTCATGTATTATTTTCTGAGTTATTTTGCAAACAACTTCAGTTTCATTAATTAATATATTCTGCATAAAAAAGTATGCTGATTGCACAAGAATGGAGTTTACCACTTCTTCACCCATCGCCGCAATAATTGGATGAATGCATAAAGGTTGTTCCGCAATTGGGAAAAAATATTTTGAGCTATCTTTGATGAGTATGCGTCTCGGTTTATTTTTAACGGTGGAGTTTCTTTCCCAGTTATTTACGAGTTGCATTTTATCTCCTTTAAATAAATCTTGTCATCAGGGTCATTTCTTGTGACGAATTGACTTAGAGTATGCTTAATATTCTAGAGTGTGGCTCAAAAGGACAGTGATTTTCTCAGAATAGAATAGCTAAAAAATTTTTGACAGTCAGTTTTTTTTGATAGAAGCTATAAAGAGATTTTAAAAAATTCTAAGCAAGGAGTATGAGATGGAAAGTCTTGCTCTTAATATGCGTGTTGAAGACCTCCTCTTAAAACTCTTTTTAGAGAAATTAAATCATTATGCTTGCTATGAAGAATTATAACAAAATTTTATAAATATTAAGTTATGATTTTGAAGGTTAAATAAATGACATTATCTTCTGTTAATTCAGTTTGGAAAAATAAAGATTTTAATTCAAATGCAACGATTTTAGAAATTTTGAATAAAGTATCTAAAAAAAACTCCTCTGACAGCCTTATTGAATTTAATGATCTCTTTTTGGAAGCGAACATATTTTGGAAAATAGTAAAGCAGAAATCTCTATCATTACAGAATATTTTCAAAAAGAAATTAAAACGTGAAATTTTTCCAGGAGAGTGCATTGGTTTGGCAAGTGGTATATCACTTGAAACATTAAGTGACCTGCTAGCTATTCTTTATGCTGGGGGAGCTTTTGTCCCATATGATCTTCAGTGTCCTAAAGAACGTATTGATTATATGCTAAACAATGCTTGTGTAAAAGTAATGTTGAATCAGGGAAGGGCTTACTTTGCAGAAAATAGTTCAGAATCTCATCTTTTATTTGAAGTAAATGAAAAAAGCTATTATAAATCGGAAACTAATTTAGAAAATATGTCACTTAAAGTTAACTGTGACCAACTTGCTTATATTATGTACACTTCGGGCACTTCAGGTCGTCCCAAAGGAGTTAAAATATCTCATAGAGCTTTGTGGCATTATTGTGCTTGGTTTCGATCATTAGATATCATCAAAGAATGTGATCGCTTCGATTTTTCCACCAATTTAACTTTTGATGCTTCAATAACAACGACTTTAGTAGCGCTTACTTATGGTAAGCCAATTTCTGTGTGTTCGGAGGATACCAAAGGTTCACCACGAGCATTTTTACAGTATCTCATTCAGAAACAAATTAGTTTTTGTAAATGCACTCCCTCATATTTTAAATTACTTGTGAATGAGTCTCAGTTTTCATTAATTAAAATTCCTCAAATAGTTAATTGGTTATTTACAGGTGAGGAAATGAGCGCTTTAGACTCGGCTACTTGGCTTGAACTGCACCCTCATCATGTTTTTTATAATTCATATGGGCCTACCGAAGCCACAGTAACATGTTCGAAATTTAGAATAGATCGTTACAATATTGATCAATACAAAAATAAAATTCCAATTGAAAAAAACAGCCGCGCGTGTGAATTTTATATAATAGATAGCAATATGAATCCTGTGCCTCATGGTGTGAAAGGAGAATTGTGTATAGAAGGAGCCATCCTTGCAGATGGCTATTTAATGAATTCAGAAGAAACAAATAAAAATTTTATTGTTGGGAAAAATAATATTCACTGTTACCTTACAGGCGATGAGGTTATATCAGAACCAGACGGTACAATTTACTATTTCGGTAGAATTGATAGCCAAGTTAAAATAAGAGGGATAAGAGTTGAGTTAGAAGAAATTAGAAAAGTAATTTGTTCTTTAGATAATATTTTAGATACAAGAGTAATTGTCCATGTAAGACAAAATATTCAACAAATTTTTGCTTTTCTTGTTGTAAATCAGTCTGTGAAAATTGAATCTGTTTTTTATAATAAAGTTAAGCTCGAACTTTTAAATAAAATACCTGATTCTTTCATTCCGAATCATTTTGTTATTCTGGATAAAATTCCCCTCACTCTTTCAGGAAAAACTGATTTTCAAGAACTGCATTTGTTTGCGGATAATTACTCGATTCAAGTAAATGAAAAGAATGCTACTAATCCACTTGAAATGTCGCTTTTAGAAATTTGGAGAGAATTTTTGCCACAGAATAAAATGGGTATTGACACAAGTTTTTTTGATATAGGTGGACATTCATTACTTGCTATGACTGTTACGGATAGAATTAATAGTTACTTAAATTCGTATTTACCGCCAAATATACTTTTTCAAAAACCGACAATACGTGAACTTGGACTCGCTATTTGTAATTCTCAAGCGCACTACAATCTCCATCATTTATGTCATAATGAAAATGCTCCCAAATTATTTTTAATTCATCCTGCTAGCGGTATGGCACATTTATATCAAGAGTTAACCACCTCTCTAAACGAACTTGATTTTTATGCCCTGAGTAATGATAGGTTTGCAGATACGGAAAATCCTTATTTAAGTATAGAAGAAATGGCTGCATCCTATATTAATATCATAAGAAAGCATTGCCCAAATGGGCCTTTTATCCTGGGTGGTTTTTGCATGGGTGGAGTGGTTGCTTTTGAAATGCTTAAGCAGCTTAAATCTCTTGATATTGAAAATTGTTCTCTTATTTTAATTGATAGTTTTAAATTAAAGAGCCTAGGAACTTCTCAAGAAAGAGATTTTTACAAAAAGACTCAATTGTGGATTAGAGGTCTTTCAGAAAATACTGAGTTAGGTCAAAAAATTATACGGGAAATTGAACACAATCAGAATTTAGTGGTAAATTATGTGCAGAATGATTTTACAAATCCATGCCTTTTTATTGAATGCAAAAATTTGCACTCAGAAGTGATGCATAAATCCTCTTCGCAAGAACTAAAGAATAATAATTATGGTTGGTTCTTACCCCCTGATAAGAGTTTTCTTGTGACAAAAAAAGTAATTGATACATTTCATCACACTCTTTTTAGTGATAAAATTTCTATTGAAAAAATGGGTAAATATATTTTACATTTTTGCTTTTCTTTTTTAAAGAATTAATGTGGGTCTCTTCTTACTTCTCTTTTTTAGATGAAAAGTAATTATATTAATTGGTTTTCATCTAAAATATTATTTTTAATGAGAATCTACTGGTTTCACTTTCTTTTTAATCTTAACAAGCATAAGCGGAATAAAAGATAAACTAAAAATAAACATCATAATAACGACAAGCTGCAAAAAACTCAAGGTAAATGCCTGTGTTTGCACCCTCTGATACAAGTTCTTCAAAGCAGCATTTGTATTTTCAGCCATACCTATACTAGAATTAAATTTAACTGCTAAATTATTTGCTGTTGAATTATAAACATCCTGAACATTCACATTTAGCAAAGATATTTTACTTATTAAATTTAAATAATTAATATCTATATTTCTTGATAATAAAGTATCTATGAGCGCAATCCCCATACTTCCACCAACTTGTCTAAATAAATTCATGAGACCAGCAACTTGACCTAGTTCATAACCAGAAAATTGACTCAATATTGAAGAATTTATTGGAATAAAAAGAAACGCCATCGCTATACCACGAATAAATAACATTCCCAATAATTCATTTTGCGAGGTAAATGGAGAAAAGTAAGTCATAGAATATAAACATAGTTCCACACATATTAAACCTATTACAATTAAAAATCTTGGATCAGATATTTTTTGAACACTTTTCCCGACAAATGGCATTAAAATAGCTGTCAATAGTGAACCTGGAATAAATAAAACCCCTATTTGTGTCGCCGTGTAATGAAAAATATTATTTAAAAAAACAGGAAGAACAAAGACAATCCCATATAAAAAGAATCCGAGACATGCCATAAGGAGAACGCCTCCCAGGACAATAGGATTGGTAAATAATTTTATATTGATAATGGGTTCTTTTACTTTTAATTCCCACCAAATAAATAAAAATATTGCAATAAAAGATACAATTGCACAAGTTGTAATTATTTTAGAAGAAAACCAATCATCCGCCTGACCTCTTTCCAATAAAAATTGCAAGCAACCAACACCTAAAATAAGCAGTATCAAACCATACATATCTAAGTTAGATTTTCTTGCACTTTCTGAATCTGTGCGATTTTGAATACAAGTCATACCAACAAATAAAGTTAATAAACCAATTGGCAAGTTGATATTAAAGATAGATCTCCAGCCATACTCATCAGTTAAATAACCTCCTAAAACAGGACCTAAGGTTGGCCCAATCATAACGCTCATACCAAAAATTGCGCCAGCCATTCCTGCTTTCTCTTTAGGAAATTGCTCAAAAATCAATGCTTGCGAAGTTGGTAAAAGAGCTCCACCTGCCAAACCTTGCAAGATCCTAAAGACAATTAAAGAGCTTAAATTAGGGGCTAATCCACATGCAGCAGAAGTGGTTGTAAAAACTATGATACAACCTAAATAATAATTTCTTCGACCAATTCTTTCACCCAGCCATGCAGAAGCAGGCAATACGATTGCATTTGCCACAGTATAACCCGTTACAATCATACTTGCGTCTTCTAGGGTAGCCCCTAAATTTCCCATAATTGTAGGAATTGCTACATTTACAATAGATGTGTCGATTATTTCTAGAAGAGATGCTAATACAGCAACGAAAACGATTAATCTTGAATTTAAAGTCATTTTATTAACCAGATGATTTTTTAATTTTTACTATTGCAGAAAGTCCAGATCTTAATAATTCAATATCTTTTTCACTTAATTTTTCCAATTTAATTCGAACAGGGACTCTTTGTACTACTTTTGTAAAATTCCCTGTCGCATTATCAGGTGGTAGTAAAGTAAATGTTGCGCCTGTTGCAGAACTAATTGAATAAACAGAACCATCGTATTTCTTACTCGAAATTGCATCTACTTCTATTTGAGCATTCGATCCAATACGAATGGATTCAATATCTGTTTCTTTAAAGTTTGCAGTGATCCAGCGTTCATCTGAATCCACAAATCCAATTAAAGGAACTCCTGGACTTGCAAATTGTCCCAACTCTACAGATGATTTTGCAATGATACCATTTATTGGAGCTGTTATTTTTGTAAATTCAAGAATTAGTTCTGCTTGTAAAACTTGGGTATATACACTATCAAATTGCGCTTTATTATCGGTATAATTTGCAAAACTTGAGTCATATTGTTGTTGAGTTGTTGCACCTGATTTATATAATTTTTCTGAACGTCTAAAATTCCTTTCAGAATCTCTAAGCTTTGCTTCAAGTGAAATTAAATTCGATTTTGCTTGCTTTAAAGTATTTTGATAATCCCTATCATCAATTTCAACTAAAATATCCCCTTTCTTTACTTTTTGTCCTTGAATGACATTCACTTTAGTGATGTAACCGCTGATTTTAGGCGCAAGTAAGACTGCATGGCCTTCCACCTGAGCATTATCCGTCGAAACATAAAAAACATTTTGCATTATAAAATATGAAATTATAACTAAACCGATTGAAGCTGCAATTGAAAAAAAAAGTTTCTTGGGAGATATATTCACTTTAAATCCTTTTTAATTATTAAAGTAAATAAAATTAAACTTCTCTAATAATAAAATAGTTAATTCAAAATGACTAGCATTATTCTTTCAAAAGCATGACAACATGCAATATTTACCAGATGAATATTATTTTAATCATTTAATGAAAAATATTTTCGCAAAAAATACGCAACACCATCTTGATCGTTGGAAAGAGTCACTTCTTTTGCGGCATTTTTTGCCGCAAAAGAAGCATTGTCCATTGCAACACCAAAGCCACAATTCTTAAGCATAGCTTCGTCATTATCACCATCACCTATGCAAATAAAATTATCTATTGATAAGTTATTAATTCTAGCAAATTCTAAAACTCCTGTGTACTTAGAAACACCGTATGCATTTATTTCCAGAGAATCTGGTTTTGATAACACAATACCAAGATGACTTAATTTCTCGGTTAAAAATTTGGAAAATTGTTTTAAAATAAGTGGTTCTGATACGATCATTATTTTTTCAGCACTCTTTACTTCATAAGCTTCTTCACCAATTATATTAGGTAAAAATCCTATTATTCTCGCTTCTTCTTGCGCTTTATGACTATTCAATGGGACAAGCCACTTAAATTCACTGTAAATATGCATGGTCAAATTTTCATTTGCATATTGCGCAGTATATTCTTTATAAATTTTAAAAATATGCTCTAAATCCACTTTTTCTATTGATTTCTTATAAAGAATTTTATGATCTCTCTGCGCTATAATAGCACCATTTCCTGCAATCATCATTTCATTTTTTAGACCAATACTTTGTGCAATAGTGAGCACTGATTGTATAGGTCTTGCACTGGCTAAAACAACTTTTATCCCAAAACTTTCCAACTCTACTAGAGTTTTTTTTGCTAAAAGTGAGACAGTGTGCGAAGAATTCAACAACGTTCCATCAAGATCTAAAGCCACAGCTTTCATTTATTCACCCAACTCAAATTTTTTACTTATAAAATGGAAATTATTATACTTCCATTTCTACAATTTATTATAAAATATTATAAAGATTGAATCAATAAATTTAATTTTTTAAACTGTCTAATTGTACTATATTCATTAGTATAGTTTTGAATTTCATGAATTGGTATCCATTGCAAATCTAATGATTCTTCAGAAATTAAAATATCATCTTCTTTTTCTGCTAAGATTAAATAACGTATATCATAATGAAGATGTGCCTGCTCTGCCAATCTTGCAGGTATTTCATGTATATCTAAATCAAAAGGAATAATATTTTCAAGATCATTCATATTGTATTTTTGAGGAAAAGCAAAATAGTTTAATAAGTGAAGGAGATTTGAGCCAGACTCCTCGTTTGCCTCCCGCAGAGAAACATTGTGCACCAAATGATCACCATCACAGTGTCCACCCAGTTGCAGCCACTTCTTTAGTTTTGCATGAAAAGTCATCAAAACTTTTGTAAAATCTTTGTTGACTACCATCGATGAACCAGTCACATGCCCGCATAAATTACTTCTTTGAAAACAATTTTCTTCACTCTTGATAAAATCAATCATCCGCGACAAAGAAATCAATTGTTCCTGTGTTTGTTCTTCATAACCCTTAAATATTCCAAGAATTGATTCATCTTTATAACGTTTTAATGCTCTCAAAATGATATCACGATTTCCGTATTTATTTATTTCACACATTTTTTACTTCCATTCTTATCTTAGAACAAACAACTTATAAAACAAGGACATATAGCACAAATGGCTTAACAATAAAAGCTTAAATCAAATTTTTAACAAAATTCGCTAGAAAAACCGTTTTCTTAGTAGCAAGAAAAAAGAAAAAATTGAAACCATTTCACTTTCTCTTAAAATTGATTAGATTATGCTATGGAAAAGGACTTCTCTAAAACAAAAGGAAATTCTATGAACAACCTGCCAGCTCTTTTTTCAGAACATATTAAACAAAGAATGAATAATGCTGCTGAGGCTCTTATTGCGCTCAACTACCGCTCCCTCATTTTAGGAGCAGGAGAACCTTTTACGTATTTTACTGACGATGCAAATGCAGTGTTCCGCCCTAACCCGCACTTTGCCCATTGGTGCCCTGCAAAAGGCGCTCACCACGTTATAAAATACGAACCTGGAAAAAAACCTCTTCTTGTTTATTATGCACCTGATGATTTTTGGCACTACCATGAACCTTTTATCAATCCTTTTTGGGCTCAAGAATTTGAAGTAATTGAAGTCAATTCCATTGATAAAATTTGGTCACAACTTGGCGATCTCAGTTTTTCTGTATTTATTGGCAATGAAACAAAATACGCAGCCGTCCATAATGTTCGAATCAATTGTGAGCTCATGACTTCGCGTTTAAATTGGTACAGAAGATATAAGTCTAATTATGAAATTTATTGTATTTCTGAAGCAAATAAACTTGCTGCTAAAGGACATATTGCAGCAAAAAACTCTTTCTTAGATGGAGCTTCTGAATATGAAATTCATATGACATATTTACAAGCTATGGATTGTGTAGATTCCGATCTCCCCTACACAGGAATTGTTGCACTCAATAAAAACGGAGCTATTTTACATTATCATAATCGTGAAATTACTAAAAATGGTAAAGTCCTTTTAATAGATTCTGGCGCATCATTTAATAATTACCCATCAGATATAACAAGAACATATACTCAAAATAAAGTGGTTAATGATTTTCAAGACCTCTTAATTCAATCTGAAAAAATGCAGCTTGAATTGTGTTCTCAAGTTAAGACTGGCTTATATTTTCCTGATTTACACACTCAATGCCATTTAAAAATTGCAGAAATTTTAGAAAACATTGGAGTGCTTAAAATAGCAGGCGATTATGAAACCGCTGTAAATGAAGGAATAACAAAAGTTTTTTTACCGCATGGCTTGGGACATATGCTTGGTATTCAAGTACATGATATAGGAGGAAAACAATTGGATGTACAAGGCAATCCAGCTCCTAAAAATTCAAAAAATATTTTTAGTTCTTTACGTTTTGTTGGTACACTTGAACAAAATATGGTTGTTACGATAGAACCAGGAATATATTTTATTCCAATCTTATTAAATAATTTTAGAAGTAACAGCTCTTATGCAGATAAAATAAATTGGAATTTAGTTGAAAGACTTATCCCTTTTGGGGGCATAAGAATTGAAGATAATGTTGTTGTTCAAGGTTATTCACAAAGAAATTTAACACGAGAATTTCTTCCATAAAAAAAGATCTCATTCATTGAGATCTTTTTTTAATTATTTTAATAACAAAATTACATTCCATTTTGCGCTCTATGCACAGTAAATGTGATTAAATTAACAATTTCTTCAATATCAGAATTTCTTGCTAAAACATTCACTGGTTTTTTAATACCAGTCAAAATTGGACCGATTGTCGTAGCTCCACCCAATTTTCCAAGCAATTTATATGCAACATTTCCTGAAGTGAGATCTGGGAAAATAAGTACATTTGCCGGACCTTTTAGGGTTGAGAAACCATACGAGCGCTCTAATAATTCAGAGGATAATGCAAAGTCAGCTTGCATTTCTCCATCAATTTCAATATCTGGGCGCATTTTTTTCACGATTTCAGTTGCTCTACAAACTTTTTCCGATTCAGGATGTTTTGTGCTTCCAAAATTACTAAAGCTGAGCATAGCAACTCTAGGGTGTTCATTTAAATATATTTTTGCAATATCATGCGTTTGAATTGCAATTTGGGCTAATTGCTCTGCACTTGGATTAATATTTACCGTTGCGTCTGCTAGGAAAATACTTCTTTCCTTCCAAAGCAGCATATAAATTCCAGCAAGAACTTTATCTGTTTGTACCCCAAATATTTGTAAAGCAGGTCTGAGGGCATCGCCGTAATTGTGGTGAACTCCAGAGCAAAAAGCGTCAGCATGCCCAGATTCAACCATCATCGCTGCATAATAATGGTGGTCACCAGAAATGAGCTCTTGAGCTCCCATCCTTGTCACACCTTTTCTTGCGCGCTTTTCAAGTAATACTGATGCATAGACATCGGTATTTTTATCCACAGCGGGATCAATGATAGTAACCTGATCAAGATTTTTTTCTAATTTTGCTTCTCGAATAAGTTCATGAATTTTATTCACATTGCCCAATAAAATGGGTTCACAAATCCCCTCACTTCGAACAATTTCTGCGGCTTTTAAAATTTTTGGACTTGTTCCTTCTGGCAAAACGACCCGCATTTTCTTACCATTTGCTCTATTGGCAATAACAACTCCACGCTTAATTTTCCGAGTTACGGATTGCAATACACCTAATCGTGATTCCAATTGGTCGACATAAACATCGAGATCAATTTTCTTACGTGCAACATTTGTTTCCATAGCTGCTTTCGCAACTGCGGGAGCAACTCTTAATAATAGACGAGGATCGAATGGTTTTGGTATAAGATATTCACGGCCAAAGCCAGATATACTTTCATAAGAACGTGTCACACTTTCAGGAATATCTTCTTTCGCAAGCCCTGCAATCGCATAGACGGCAGCCATTTTCATTTCTTCATTTATTCTTCTAGATAAAACGTCCATACATCCTCTAAATATATAAGGATATCCTAGAACGTTATTTACCTGATTCGGATAATCAGAGCGACCAGTTGCAATAATTGCATCGGAACGAACTGATTTTATATCTTTTGGACTGATTTCGGGATCTGGATTTGCCATAGCAAAAATAATTGGATTTTTGGCCATGCTCGCAACCATTTCTTTCGAAACAGCACCAGCAACACTCAGGCCACAAAAGACATCTGCACCATCAATAGCTTCTGCTAAAGTTCGTTTCTTAGTATCATTCGCAAACCGCTCTTTATATTTATTCATTCCTTCCGTGCGTCCTTTATAAACCACACCTTTGGAATCACAAAGAAAAAGATTTTCCTTTTTTAAACCAATATTAATATACATTTGTGCACATGCAATCGCAGCCGCTCCCGCACCATTTACGACACATATAGCATCAGAGATATTACGCCCTGTTATTTCACAAGCGTTAATCAACGCTGCTGCACTGACGATGGCCGTTCCGTGCTGATCGTCATGAAAAACAGGAATATCGAGTTCTTCACGCAATTGCTCTTCCACTTCAAAGCATTCGGGTGCTTTGATATCTTCAAGATTAATTCCACCAAAAGTAGGTTCAAGCATGCGGCACGCAGAAATGATTTCTTCAGGCGTTTTTGCGTTTAATTCAATATCGTAACAATCTATATCTGCAAATATTTTAAATAGTACGGCTTTTCCTTCCATAACAGGCTTACCTGCCATGGGACCGATCGCGCCTAAACCAAGAACAGCAGTCCCATTCGTCACAACTGCCACTAAATTTCCTTTTGCTGTGTACTCATAAACAAGAGAGGGATCCCTTGCTATTTCTTTACATGGTTCAGCGACTCCTGGAGAATATGCAAGAGTGATATCTTTTTGATTTTTACACTCCTTTGTAATTCCTGTTTCAATTTTGCCTTTGCGGCCTTTGCTATGATAATTAAGTGCATCTTCTCTCAAACCCATGTAAATTCCTTTCCTCTAAATGATGTCATGGGAACAACCTCAGTCTACGGTACCCTTTATATTTAAAGCATGCAATGTGCTATTCTATCAGTGAACTATGTGCAAAAACCGTAAAAAAAGGTAATAACTCATTATGAAAGTTCTAATTATTGACGATGATTCAGATTTACTTGAGATGGCCGCACGTAGAATGAAAAAAAAAGGCATTGATGTTTTGACAGCACTTAATCTGAAGGATGCCCTTGAGATTTTAAAAAAAACCAATGAAATAAGCGCAATAATATGCGATCTTTTTCTAGCAAATGGAGAAAATGGAATTGATTTCTATGAAAACTTATTAAATCAAACATTTAAAGAAAAATTTATCTTAACCACAGGCGATGATTCTGCCGACAACCGCATCGAAAAATTAAAAAAATCATATTCTAACTTTTCGTGCCTGCAAAAACCTTATTCAATCGACGAACTCCTTAAATATTTAGGATAACAATATGGCAAAAAAATTATCTGCAAGAATAAAAGAAATAAATGAGCCAGGCCATTGGCTCAAACTCAATGAAGCTGCTCAACTTTTACAAACATCAGAAATAACACTGAGAAGAAAACTGAAGTCAGGTAAAATAAGATCTCAATTTCGCGATGGTAAATACTATATTTTTATAAAAGATGATTTATATAAAGAAAAAAAAGAAGATATAATTCAATTTGAAAGCTATTTAAAAGAGAAAGAAATTGAATTAAGAGAGCTTAAAAAACAAATTATTGACCAAAAGATTCTGATAGAAATATTAGAAAAAAAATTAAATTTATAATTAATTATTTTTCTTGACAAACTATTTTATGTTTGTTAGACAAATTCAATATTGAAAATGAATATTTTAAAAAAATTAATTACTTTAAATATTCAACCAAAAAATAATTGCAAATATAAGATAACCCAGCTGTTTAATTTTTATGCACTTTGATTGAAAATAAACTGCGCATAACGTAATTTTACATTCGTTAGTGAGGGATATTTCTTAATGGACAATATAGCAAGGAGAGCTCACCGATAATTATGCAAGTTATTAAATATATTTTTTTAGTTATTTTTTTATTATTTATAAAAAATTCTAGCCTTTCGCAAACACAAATAAATAATGAAATACAAACTTTTATAACTCTTGAACAAGCTATGGATTTAGCTGAAAATAACTCCTTTAATGTAAAAACAGCCGCTCAAGATTTAAACTATTATGACCATTCTGAAACACTATCCTATTTTAACATTGGCCCGAGTATAGGCATCTCTGGAGATCTTACTTTTGCAGAAGATCAAAGGGAAAACTATAATTCCAATATTCCTTCACAGAGCGAAAGCGTTGCTCTAGAGGTGAATCAACCATTAACAGGGCTTATAACAGAACTGCCTAACCTAATGGCAAAAAAGAGCCTTCGAAAGGCTGCAAATTTTGACCTCTTTGCAGAGAGAATTAAAGCCCGAGAAAAGGCTGCAGAATACTTTTTAAATGTCCAACAAGCTTATAGAAATATTGATATTAAAAAAACTGAGTTAACAAGTATAGCTGATCAACTAAAAGAGACAAAAATTCTCTTTGAAAGTGGTGATGAAAACAAAACAAAAATTGATCTCTTACAGTTTCAAGCAAAATATATTGAAAGCGAAATAAAGCTCAGTCAAGCAGAAAATGAATTACAAAATAAAATAAGTGAACTAAAAACTTTTTTAAATATTAATAGCAATCTTAAGCTTTCCTATGAAAATAAATCTTATTTTGAATTAAGAAATAAACCAATTGAGAAACTTGAAAATATTATCAAAAAAGGAAAAACTAATAGAAATGAAATAAAAAGCCTTGAGAACAAAATCAGTGCTGAAAAATATAACTTATTACATTCTTCATCCAATTATTTACCCAAAATAAATGCTTTTGCAAGAAATAGCTATGAAAAGTCAACTCAAACTGCAAGCCCAAACGATCCAAATTATACTTATTATCCTCAAACAAAGTTCACATATGGATTGAGCTTGAAATGGAATATTTGGGACGGAGGCATCATAGCTGATAATCAAATGTCAATATTAAATAAAAAAAGAAAGCTTATTCTTGATAAAGAGCAATCAGAACTCGCAATAAGTCAAGAAATTATTTTAGCCTATAATAACTTTAAGAACTTTAACGAAAATTTAATAAAATCCAAAGAAGCTGTTCAAATTTCAGAAGAAGCATTAAAGTTGTCTCTTTTAAAATACCAGACAGGTGATTTATCTGCCTCAGAACTTATATTAGTGCAAAATAGTTTAACTAATTCAAAAATAAATTTAGCTGAAATGAGAAATAATCTTGATATTTCATGGCTTAAGTTACAAGCTTCATTAGGTGATATACCTAAAATAACTCAATAAGGTGCTCTATGTATCAGAGAAAAATTAAAATTTTAAGCCCAATAATTATAATGAGTGTGTTTTGCCTTTTATCATGTAAAAAACAGAGCACAGAGAAAATTTCATTACCTGCAACAAGCTCGGCACCTGCTCAAGAAAAAATCTCTCCACCAGCCCAAGAATCTGCTAAACAAAGTGATATTCTGCAGGATATAAAAGCAAATATCATTGATACCTCTCTGGACTCAAGCAATGTGCCAAGAATCCCGGCTTCTATAAAGGCCGAAAATCAAAGTTCGATAGGATTTTTAACTTCGGGCACAATCAGCAATATTTATGTAAAAGCAGGCGAAGAAGTGAAGCAAGGCCAATTGCTTGCTTCACTAGCCGAAAAGCAAGCATCAATAGACGTTCGCTCTGCGCAAATTGAAGTTGAAAATAAGAAATTATTACTTGAACAACAAGAAAAGAAATTAACCCGTATTACTCAGCAGCAGAAAAATGGAATTATCAATACGACGACTTTAGAAAATGAAAAAATAAATACCAAAACCGCAATTCTAAATTTAAAAAATGCACAAGTAACTTTAGAAAGTAAAGAATTTATTCTTAAAGCAAATAAACTTTATGCCCCTTATTCAGGAGTTATTTCTAAGATATTAAAAAATGTTGGAGACTATCTTTCTGAAGGTACCCCTGCATTACAAATAACACAAATGAAAAATCTTAGTTTATATACCCAAATGCCGATAACATACTTTAATCAAATAAAGCTTGGAATGAAATTTGATGTGATCAATCCCATTTCCGGCGAAAAAGGGACCGCAATAATAAAAAGAATTGTTCCAGTTATCGACCAATCAACAAGAACCTTTGATGTCTATGCGGATGTAAAAAATTATTCTGGAACACTTGTGCCAGGTACTTTTTTAGAAATCAATCTTAAATCTAATTAATATTAAGAGAAATTTAAATGCTACTCTCAAAAGTCTCTATCAAAAGACCATATTTTGCATCTATTTTGAATCTATTAATCATTATATTTGGTCTAATGTCATATCCAAAACTTGGTATAGAAGACCAACCCAACATTGAATTGCCGTTGATCACTGTGAGTGTTGCCTATTCGGGCTCTAATCCCTCAACATCTGAGGAACTCCTGTTAAAACCTATGGAAAAAAGTTTTAGAAGTATTACTGGTCTTAAAAATATGAACGGTTCGGCTTACCAAAATGGTGCTAATGTATCTCTTGAATTTGAACTCGATGTAAAAGCAGATAGAGCCATTGAAGATGTGAGAAATAAAGTCAGCCAAATATATTTTCCTAAAGATGCTGACACTCCGATCGTTGAAAAATATGAAATGAATGGCGATAGCATTCTGGGTTTAACCCTATCTTCGACAAAACTTTCTAAAAGAGAACTGTCAAATTATGCCATTTTTGAACTGAAACCCTTAATACAACAAATAAAAGGTGTAGGTGAAATAGATGTGATCGGTTCTCAAGAAAGAGAAGTACATATAGAATTAAATTCCGCTCTCATAAATTCAATGCAATTATCACCCATAAAGATTAAAAATCAAATTGCAAGCCAAATTGTTACCTTACCAGCTGGACTTCTGCGCACTCCAACAAGTGTCACAGGTATGTCTACCCAAAATATTCCAACAACTATTGATAGCATAGCAAAAATACCTCTAGAATTAAATCCTGAAAACATCATTCGTGTAGAAGATATTGCTGAAGTTAAAGATAGTGTTGTCGAGGCAAGGTCCTACGGAGAATTCAATGGTAAACAATCTATTTTTATTTATATTGGTAAAAAACCACAATCCAATATGGTTGAAGTCTCAAATAATATCCGTGAGCTAATTAAGAAAATAAATACCTCCCAAGGAGAAAATCTCAATCTTTCCGTCATTTTTGATGATTCAACTTGGATTTCTTCATCGATTGAATCGGTTAAATTTGATCTTTTACTTGGCGCCATACTTGCTGTATTCGTTGTCTTTATCTTTCTTCACGACTGGCGAAATACTGTTATTTGTGCTGTGTCCATACCGACATCAATTATAGGAACATTTATAGTAGCAAATGCTTTAAACTTTACTTTAAATAATTTAACAATGTTAGCACTTACGCTATCGATTGGAATATTGGTAGATGACTCAATTGTCGTTATCGAAAATATTCATCGACATCGAACTCTCGGAAAAAATATTTTCACTGCTGCGTATGACGGCACAGCTGAAATAGGTTTAGCAGCAATTGCTGTTACTTTAGCAATTGTTGCCGTTTTTATTCCTGTTGCTTTTATGGAAGGTGTTATTGGTAAATTCTTCTTTGAATTTGGTATCACAGTCGCTACATCTGTAATTATATCACTTTTTGTTGCTTTTACCTTAGTGCCCATGATGAGCAGTCGATTATTAAAAGATGACAATCACCTAAACTCACAAAAAAATAAATATGCTTTGTTCTTTGATAATAAATTTACTGAATTTCAAAAAAAATATCAGAATACATTACGCTTTTTATTGAGATATAAGAAATCTACACTATCAGGCGCCCTTGTCATTCTTATCTTAAGCGTCGTGCTGTTAAAATTTGTACCAATGACTCTCAATATTGATGAAGATAATGGTAAAACGAGAATATCTTTTACTCTTGCTAAGGACACACCATTAGCAGTTTCCACCAAAAGGGCTCAAGAAATTGAAAAATATATTCTTTCCTATCCAGGGGTTGAAAGCGTCTTAATGCGAGTGGGTGGAGGGCAGTTAGGTGTTGCAAGCGACATAAATTATAATATTACACTAATAGATCCCAAAAAAAGAAATTTTACCACAGCTCAATTCAAACAAAACATATCTGAAAATTTAAAACACTTTATTCAAAATCCTGAAGAAAAAGTAGGTTTTGGCACTCGTGATTATCCTTTGCAAATCAGTATCCTCTCTAGTAACCCTCAATCTCTCGAACAATACTCTCAGAAATTGATTGAATTTATCAATACTCTTCCAGATGTAAAAGATGCTTCAAGCAATGCTGATGATTCTACTTATGAATATAAAATTATTCCAAATCGAGTCAAAGCAGCAAGTTTAGGAGTTACATCACAAGATATCGCAAATACAATAAGATATTTATATGCTGGTGAAAAAGTCGGAGATTTTTTTGCTGATGGACGCTTTTATGACATAAAAATTATGCTACCAAATAATAACAATCAGACTCTTAATTCCCTAGCAGGAGTTTTTATACCAACACGCAATGAAAACTCTGTGCTTCTTTCAACCATTGCAACAATCGAAAAAGTTAAAGTTGAATCTGTAATTCGCCATCTGAATGGAGAAAAAGAAATAACAATTAAAGCAAAATACTTTGGTAAAGATTTAGCAGGTGTGACTGCACAAATTAATGATTATATGAAAAAGACAATGCCTTTTGAGATTAAAAACAAATTAGGTGGCGACACAGAATTTTTGAATGAGAGTATTAAAATAATTTCTTCAACACTCTTATTAGCAGTCCTTTTTATTTTTATGGTTCTTTGCGCACAATTCGAAAATTTTATGGGGCCGTTTTCAATCATGCTCAGTGTCCCTCTTGCATTTTCAGGATCATTTTTAGCATTAATTATAACTCGACAACCCATGTCCATTAATGCTATTATTGGAATCATAATGCTTATGGGACTTGTGACAAAAAATGCAATTTTATTGATAGAATTTGCTCAACAAAAAACCAAAGAAGGTATGGCAGTAAATGAGGGACTGCTTGAATCAGCTTATGTCCGTTTTAGACCTATTTTAATGACAACATTGACAATGGTTGCCGGTATGATTCCACTCATTTTAAGCACGGGACCCGGGCATGAAAGTAGAGCAAATATGGGTATTACTGTCGTCGGAGGGCTCATCTCATCTGCTATTTTAACGTTGCTCATTGTGCCTTGTTTTTATAGTTTTATAGACGAAAGTAAGATGAAATTGAAAAATATTTTGCAAAGAAAAAAGCAGCACACACATACACTAAAGGAAAGCAATACGATTGACTGATTGAGACTAAATTTACTCTGTTAATTTAATTTTTCAGCATACCCAATATATCCAGCTATTAATGAGTTTGTTAGCTCAAATTCAAATTTTTCGTCTATCTCGCCTTTTAAGATTAATTTCATAAATTCTCTTGAAAATATTTTAGGGTTTAATCCTTTTATTTCTTTTGACTTGCAATTCAATTCTTTAAATACTTCTTTAATTTCTTTAGGCTTAATAAATAAATGATGAACATGTAAATTTTTAGGCGTATTTTTAACAAAGATCTCCATTCCCTTAATTACAAACAATAATGAAAATATATTTCTGTTAAATGTATGATAAAAAATATACCCACCATTTTTTAAGCAACGTACACATTCATTTAATACCTGAATGTAGTTATCGACATGCTCAAGAACATCTAAAATACAAACGACATCAAAACAAGCGTCAGGAAATGGTAGAGCATGTGCATCGGCATATAGATATTTTACACTTCCTGTGCTGTCATATTTTTTTCCTACATTGAGAACTTCTTGATGAATGTCAACACCAGTAACTTTATAATTCATTTTAGCTAAGTCGTTTGCAAGCAATCCTCCACCGCAACCAACATCTAAAACAGTAACATCTTCTTTTTTTATTAGTTCAATTATTTTTTTACTAACCCATGGATTACGTGCTCTTGCCTCCGCGCGGAGAAGAGCGACATAGTTATCACTCACGTACCACTCGTCACCCATTTGTTTATATATTTCATTATTTATTTGATATTTTTTCAACATATTTACTACCTTTCCAAATTATATTCCAATATATAATTTGATAAAATAAAAACAAATTAATGGATACAAACTGGAATATAATAATGCTCTTTAAAAAATTTAAATCTACATGTAATAAAAAACTAAAATACGATTTTGAAAATGCCGACCAAAATACAAAAATAAAAATCAACAATATCGGATGACAAATAAATAAAAATGCATGTAATAGATGCTCAATTTTACTGCAGTATTTAGCATGAACGAATTCGTCTTTAGTGATTAATGCACATGAGATGATAGCTAATAATACAAAAATAATCATATATAATTTTGTCATTGGGAAAAATATAATAATTAAAAAACAGAGAAGAGTTGACAGTGTATCCAATGGATGGCCAATTCTTTCCCATTTAGTCAATCCTCTTTTCCTATGAAAATAAAATTCATCAAAAAGCATAATTAATGAATGGAATATTATAAAAATTAAAAATGTTATATCAACGATTGTCATATGACTCTCATTATTGAGCCAGACATGGTGAGCCCTGGGCCAAATGCTAAACTCACTACAAGCATGCCTATTGCTTCTTTAGTTTGAGAGATTTGCTCCCAAATATGTGGAAGAGTTGCCGAAGACATATTGCCATATTCAAATAAAATGGCTTGGCTGTACTTTATTTGTTCTGCTGATAAATTCAAAATATCTCTAATATATTCTATAATTTTCGGCCCTCCTGGATGTATGGCAAAAATAGCTCTTTCTTTCTCTTCTCTAAAATTCAATCCAGCTTTTTCAAATAGATTATAAAGAAATACTTCTATATTTTCTGCAATGATTGATGGAACTTTTCTCGAAATGGTCATTTGAAAACCAAAATCAGAAAGTCGCCAAGTCATCGCGTCAAATGACTCGGCATACAATATTTCTTGCTCAGCAATTAATTCGAATGCATTTTGCATATCGATAGCTGTATAATCATTATATTCACATATTGAGTATTTAATATGCCCATCGGCAAATAAACTCTGGACCACAATTTGTTCAGGATCGTGTGCTGCAGGGTTAAAGTGGAGCGTACACAATTCATTATGGATAATATCGACTTTTTTCTTGACTTTTTCATTTAAATGAGTCAAAAATCTCTCTTCATTTTGCAAAAAACCTTTTCCCATACGTATTGCAGGGAGAGATGCATAACATCCCATATGATAAGCATGTGTCACCTGGCAAAAACTTCCCCAACCCCTCTCAGCCACTAATTTTTGTGGAGCAGATGGTGATATATAGCCTGTGCAAGTGACATGAATAAGATTTTGTGGCGCATGATAAATGTCTCTATATAAAATTTGCAAAATATTTTGAATTTTATATTCAAAAAACTGCATACGCTGGTGCATTAAAACACCTGACGCACTTTTATTCAAATTAAATATTTCCATTGCATCCCAATTTGTATGGAGAAAATCTGAAATATCCGATCCACGCTTGCTAATTTTTTCAGGTTTGCAGGCAAATCTTAGAACAATTTTTTGAATGAGCTCATAATATTCATCAATGTTTTTTCTGCGTCCCTGCGCTAAATTCTCTTTATATTTTGAGAAAGCATGCGCTTGAGCGATCCAATTAAGCGCATCCCCCTGTATTGACTCATATTGAGGGCGAATAATATGAAAATCGTACAGAATGAAACGCATATGCTTACCTCATTGAAAAGTGCAAAAAGATCATGAGTTGGATTTTAGCAAATATTTATAATATGATATATACTTAAAATGTAAATTTTATAAAAGAGGCTGGATAAAAATAATAATTTTAAAGATTTTTTTCCATAACAAAAGCATTTTCCATATTTCTATAATACTTTTTGCGGACTGAAATTTTTATAAAACCAGATTTTAAATAAAATGATAAAGCTGGTGTATTATTTTCACCAACTTCTAAAATAATTTTGCTTACTTGATGATTTCCAATATACTTATTTGAATATTCAAAAATACTCAATAATAGATTGGATAATCCTTGTCTTCTATAATCATTCGAGACAAACAAATAATCCATTTCAGCTTCATTCATAATTACATTCATATTTAAAAATGAAATTAATTTTTTATCTTCAAATATTGCATAAAAATTAGAAAAATATTTTTCATTTGTAGCATGAACACACTGACTAAAAAAATTTTCAAAAGAATTTAAAGACTGTGAATAAGTGTCTGCCAAAGAAATTTCGTACATTTGCTTCGCAATAAATAACTCATCAGCCAAATTAAAAAAAGGATTTTCATCAAACTCATTTAGTAAAACTAAATTTGAAAGAAAGGAATCAAAATATTCATGCTCTAAATATTCTTCTTTTATAAAAGCTGAAAAAATATTTCCAGCCCATGAAAATAATATATTTTTAATCTTTCTTCTCCATTTCGCTATTAATGTCTTTTTCTTTCGTATTGATAACTCGCCAAGTAAAAGGAGTTGACCATAATGTTGAATTTTTTTCAAAACCACCTTTTATTGATTTATAAACATTAGAACGAAGAACAATATAAACAAAATCATATAGAGTTGCTTCTGAAAAATGATCAAGTTGATCAGCCTCTTCCTGACTTAAATTTTGCCATGGTCTATTTGCTTTAACTGATTTAGTAATGTTTTCAATGGCTACTTTAGGTATCGAAAAGAGTTTTAATTGAAAGCTTTCATTCCAAGTTGTGCAAATATAAAGAATTCTTTTTATATCTTCTGGAAAATTTTCTATATCTTTCTCATTAAGACCTGAGGAAGTGAGATTATAAGTCATCGGTAAAAATGAATTCCAATCAGTTTTCATAGAGACTTTCTCATCGGAGAGAAAATTTGCAATCGATAAAATAGCTTTAATATCCAAGGAAGAATAAATATATAAATCGGATCTATCACCACAACTCATAATAGATTTATTTACAGAAATAACCTTATACTCAGGGAGTTTTTCACCGACAGGATTGGAAAATATCACACTTTGCCCATGAGCATTCCATGGGAAAAATAATATAATTAATATAATTTTAAATATTATCAACGTCCCCAAATACCAACTCCAATCGGATAATTTGCGCTTGATAATCCGTAGTCTGTATGCCCCGCCACCGTTCATACGAAAATTTAAGAGCAATTGATTTGGGAAATGTAACACGAAATCCAACTCCGTATGTTGCAGAAATTTGACCAAAAGCTGTTTTTGCACGAGCTGCAAATAAAGATCTCTCATCAAAAAATATAGTATATCCTATTCCACCAGTAAAATAGGGGCGAAACATATTTCCTAAATCATTTCCTAACAGAAAATTTAAGCGAGGAGTCCCTTCTATTTTAGAGTAAATCGACAATGGACTCGTATTAGATTCTTTGGAATTGCCGTTTGCAAGCCAGTCAGACCATCTTATATCAATTCCTCCACTCCAAATTCCTCTAATATGATGTTGCATTCCCAGAGAGTATCCATATCCTGAAGTCGAATACTCATCTGCAGTGGATGAAAGGACTTTTTCATTATAAACACCAAATGAAAATACAGTTTGAGGAAATGTCATATTCTCTGTTTTAAGAGGTACAAGTTGTGCAGATATCCCATCGACCATAGGATAGGTTTCATTGTGATTATTTTGAACGGGTGGCATTTCAGCTAGCATTCGAATATTCTTTCATGTCAACATTTTCAAAAGCATTTGCATAAACTTTAGCATTGGCTTTAAGAGAGCAGATAAATGACTTCACACGTAACACTTTACACAGATGGCGCTTGTTCTGGAAATCCTGGACCAGGCGGATGGGGCTGTGTTCTTCTATTTAGAGAACATAAAAGAAGAATATCTGGTTATGAGATCCAAACAACAAACAATAAAATGGAACTTTTAGGTGTCATCAAGGGGCTCGAAAGTTTATTGCGCCCTATGCCTGTCCTTATTATCACTGACAGCCAATATGTCAAAAATGCTTTTACAGAAGGTTGGTTAGAGAACTGGCAAAAAAATGGTTGGAAAACCAAAAATGGAAAACCTGTTAAAAATCAAGATGAATGGCTTGCATTGAGTCTACTTCAAAGAAAGCACACTCTTTCATGGCAATGGGTCAAAGGGCATTCGGGGGATAGATACAATGAGATGTGTGATGAACTTGCAAGAAATGCAATTACAAATAAAAAAGGAATAGACGAAAAATTTTGACTAGCTGTCACTTTGGTCATTAGTAAATAAAAAATCGAGCGGTGATTTTGTATCAAATTGATTAAATTTTTCATCATTTACTTTACATAATTCATCAATACTGATCCGATTAAATAAATTATTAAAACCAAATTGCGAACCAGATAAGTATGAATTATTAGAATTCAAAAAAATCTGTTCTAAAATTTCATTATTGCCATAAAAATCAAAATTCACGTCCGCGCTTTGCAAATAATTTTCATTTTCATTCCAATTTGAATTTACGATATAAACCATACTTGGATCATATGCGACTTCCTCTGCGTGTTGCAAAACTTTATCCATATTTATTTCATCTATAACAACTTGAGTTTTGTTCGGAATGGACTGAACTAATGTGGTATAAATAATAAGCTGCGTCATATTATCCACAACAAATAACTGATAAAATCCAGAAGGAATATTATAAAAAAATCCCATCAAATCATTATTAAATTTATTTTTAATTGAAAAGAAATCAGAGTAGTTATTACCAGCAAAATCTCTTAGGAAAACAGATATATTATTCGCAGAAAAATTTTCATTTAATTTAAGTGCTAAAAATGTACCACCTAAATCTTGAGTCATTAATGGATTTAGATATTCTTTATTATCTTTTATAAAATTTGGATTAAATATTTTTAATATTAATGGTGAAGTTTTATCGACATATACTTGGCCAGGTTTATATTCCGCCTGCAATGAAAGCAATTTTTTTGTGTAAAGCTCTGCATTTGTCTTCAATATGAAGAATTGCCCCTTTTTTTCGAATGGCAAATTATAATTAATTGCTAAAAGATCATTCCCGAGAGGAAAATATACCAACTGATTTTTAATCTCATTTGAAATATTTACAGATGAATAATTAGGTGATGTTTTTAAGGATAGTTCGGGAGTATTTAAGTAGGACATACTTTTTCCACCAGCTAACTCCTTTATATTAACTGGTCTAAAAATAGACGTCTTTAAGTCAAAGAGTAAATCATCTGAAAATGAAAAAGGAGAAAGCAGTAAATCAAAGTTAAAATTTTCTCCATTCTGAAGATAAATATTTAATTTATAATTATCTGACTCTAGATTACATTGCTGTTCATCATTGCTGCAAGTATTTACATTAAAGAAACAAAAATGCCCACTTTGAGTCATTGCACTCAATTCACGAGATGGTAAATCATCTGCAGTAAAATACTTAGCTGTAAATACTTTACCGTAATTATTTTGCAAATAAGCTTGTGAACCAGATATATCTATTGGATTGACTCCATCAATATAACCACACATTCCAGTGTTTTCAAAATGCTGTTTTTTATCTTCACTGAATAATTCAGCTAACGCTGTAGTATAAGCATGCGTTTTTAAAATGACATTATAATAATTAGGCACATCTGCAACATATACAGGAAGAATTCTTTTATTTAACTGACCACTTTGATCCCAAAAATATAAACTAAAAGAGCTTCCAGCAGGGACAAAGTTTTTAGGAATAGAAAAGCAGCCGTTGTTATCAGGATAAAATTCAAAAGAGTAACTTTCAGCACCTGTGTATTGAATCCCACCAATCCTAATAATAATATTATTACTATATTTTTTAAAATAATTTAAATCTTCAGGAATCATTATTTGCCCTGATAGAGCACCTATTCTTGGACATATATTATCATTTTGAAGTATATTTTCTTCATTTTTAATCAAAGAAAAAACTTCCAAACCTTGCGAAGAAAAAGTAAATAAAAATAATATTTGCGTAAAATATTTTAGCTTCAAAATCCATTACCTTTCAATGCTCTAAAACAATTTCTAGAGAACTTGAAAAAACATTTTCAAATGCTTTTTTTTCAATTGCAGCCTCATACATTTCAAGCTCAATGTCCTGACCAGCGCGCATATAAAGGGAAAGACTCATTTTCTCCATAAATAAATCGTTGAGTTTAATTTCATGAATTTTACCTTGACGTCCTCTATCTAAACTCACTGACAAGCGCAAAATGGATGCACATATATTCACAGCCTTTTGCATATCTTTATCAAAGTCACAATAAACTTCATCATTTTCACGAGGCATGCGTTTGCGATGATACCTTACTATTGTTGCAATTATTTGCATCTCACGAGTTGTAAAACCAGGCAAGGTCGCATTACGAATAAAATAAAAGGTATGCTTATGATGACCAGTGTGACCTATAAATAACCCACATTCATGTAAATAAGCTGCAGAGCGTAAATATTCACGCCAAGAATTTGATAAATTATGTTTTTCATATAATTGATCAAAAAGACTTACGGAAAATGAAGTGATATGAAATGCATGAGCTTCATCTATATGGAACTTTTGCCCGAAAGAACGAACGGACCGCCAACGTATGTCACTTGTATCGCCTTGCAACCAAAAACCATCTCTGAGCATCGTATCGTACAAGATTCCTTCACGAATTGCTGTTAAGGAAATCATCCATTCGCGAACTCCTAGAATTTTAGTGATGCCACTGAGAACAAATATTCCCGCAACAATTATATCAGCTCTTTTAGAATCCAAACCTGGTAATTGTTTTCTATCTTTTAAAGAACGCGATCTTAAAATTGCTTCCTTTGCTATCCAGATTTCTTTTGCAGTTAAGACAGAACCATGAAGTGAAGGCGGAGTTTCAGCGTTTGTCAACCCCAAAACCAAGGATTTAACTGCTTTTATTGTACCTGATGAACCGACTGCACAATCAAAACCAACTCGCTCGACCTCAGATAAAACAGGTTCAAGGCGTGTATTAATATAAAGTTCAAGCGATCTTAAATTTTCATCGCTCAATGGATCACTTTGAATAAATCCTTGCGTCAATCGTACTGAACCTAATTTTAAGGATGTAGCAAAACGCTCCTCTCCCCACTGACCCACAACGATTTCCGTGGAGCCACCACCAATATCTACGATTAAAGTTGATTTATCCTGTATGGGCAATCCTTGCTGCACGCCTAAGTAAACAAGACGAGCTTCTTCATGCCCAGAAATTATTTCAATATCAATCCCTGTTTTTTTATATATTTTAGCAACAAAGTCATTGCCATTTTTAGCTTCACGCAAGGCACTTGTGCCAACTGCACGTATATGTGCACCATGGAAATCTGCTATTTCTTTCATTTTTTTTAAAACAGAAAGCAAACGATTGAGAGCGTCATTATTTAAATTACCATCTGAATCTAAAGATGCCGCTAATCGCACTTGCTCTTTTTCTGAATCTATAACTTTATATTCTTCAGGAGATTCCATTTCAACTAAAAGCATATGAACGCTATTTGATCCAACATCAATTGCTGCAATTCTTTTTTTTTCAAACATATTTCTGAGAGGCAAATTTAACATTACTTTTTCTTCTTTTTCTTAGTCACGTTTTTCTTCTGCTCTTCGACTACTAAAGACGGTATAAAACGCTCAGGAATACGTTCAAAATCTTTTTTATCGAAAAGCGGTTTTATTGCCTGGTCATATGCAATTGATTTTACCCCATACCGTCTTGCCTCTTCAATAAACTTTTCTTGACATCGGAAAGTGGCTTCTCCGTTTTGAATTTGACTTTTAATATATGTGCCGTTACTTTGCATATAATGACTTTTGCAATTATCTTTTAAGAAATTATTTAAAATTCCAGTAATTTTTAATTTTAATTCTACAGGTTCAATTGGCCATACGATTTCAATTCGTTTATCCATATTTCGCTGCATAAAATCTGCACTACCACAATAAATAAGCGGATTTCCGTTGTTTTTAAACCAAAAGATTCTTGAATGCTCTAAAAATCTATCAATAATACTAATAACTTTAATGTTATCAGAAACACCGTGAATACCTGGTCTTAAAATACAAACACCTCTTATAATCAAATCTATTTTTACACCTTTTTGACTTGCTTTGTAAAGAGCATGACAAAGTTTGGTATCTACCAAAGAATTCATTTTTAAAATGATGTGTGCGGGATTATCAGGTGTGTGTAATTTCTTTTCATGATCAATGAGTTGAATAATTTGTTCCCTCAATCGAAAGGGAGCTACTTTAATCTTCTCGAAATCGGGCGCTCGAAATCGGGTTTTCTCTTGATCTCTTAATATATTAAAGCCAGTAAGAAAATTAAATAAATTTGCCACATCATCACACAGAGCGGCATCAGAAGTTAAATGTCCAATATCGGTATAAAGTTTAGCAGTTGCGCTGTTATAATTTCCTGTTGATAAATGTACATATTTCTGCAGATAATTATTTTTTTCTTTTCTAACAACTAATGTACATTTTGCATGTGTTTTTAAATCAATAAAACCAAAAACCACATGCGCTCCAGCTCTTTCAAGTCTTTTTGCCCATTCAATATTATTTGCTTCATCAAATCTTGCTTTTAATTCTACGACAACAGTAACTTGTTTTCCTCTTTCCGCTGCATTCACAAGAGCTTCAATGATCGGAGAATCCCCGCCTGAACGATAAAGTGTTTGTTTAATTGCTAATACTTTTTCATCCTTCGCGGCACTTCTTAGAAAATCGAGAACACTGGCAAATGAATCATAGGGATGATGCAATAAAATATCTTTTTCACGTATAATATCAAATATGTCTCGATTTTCATCTACAAGTAAAATATTTAATCTTGGATTAAATGAAGGATCTTTTAATTCTGGATCCACACGCTCAACTTTAAGCAGTGCAGCGAGATCACGATAATTAAGCATACCATCAATTTCATAGAGATCAGAGGTATCTAACTCTAAAACAGCTGCCAATTTATTACGCAACCAATCGGGCATATTTTTTTCATATTCAAGTCTTACAACTGTTTTTTGCTCTCTATCTTTTAATTCATACTCAATAGATTTCATAAGATCTTTGACTTCACCCTCAAGCAGTTGATAATCAAGATTTCTTGTTACTCTAAAAGAATAGGTTCCGATAACTTTAGTCCAAGGAAATAAAGCAGGCATATAACTTTTAATAAGTTCTTCAACAAGAAAAAATCTATGTTTATTTGCTTTAATTGTTACAGGAATGAGTCTTTGAATTTTTTGCGGAATTTCAACTAAAGCTAAAAGTGGTTCTCCATTTTCAGAGATGCCTTCAAAAGTAACTGCTAAATATAACGATAAATTTGACAAATAGGGGAAAGGGTGTGCGGGATCTATTGCGAGAGGGGTGAGAACTGGAAAAACTTGGCTTTCAAAATGAGCGTCTAATTTCTCTTCTTCCGATCGAGTCAATTCATCTAAATTTGCAATTGAAATATGGTGATTCGCCAGCATCGGAAAAATTTGTGTATACAAACATCGTTCTGCACGTTTAATCAATCCCCGTACTTTAATTGCGACTTCATCTAATGTTTCATCAAATTCATCTTCATCAGGATAAATATTATTTGGTTTAACAACAAGCTTTAATAAGCCTGACAATCTGACCATGAAAAATTCATCTAAGTTTGAAGCAAATATTGTACAAAATTTTATTTTTTCAAATAAAGGAACATTTTTATTCTCTGCTTCAGTTAATACTCTTTCATTAAAAGACAACCATGCAATTTCTCTATTGAGATAAAGATCATGATCATCTAAATGAATTTGTTTTAATTGAACAAGTTCTTTTATTTGATTTTGACTAGAATAGGGAATAATATTTTTGTTTTTTTTTAAGTCAGGATTAGATATTTTGCTCATTTCGGTCATCCATAAAATAAGATCTAGTTTTTTGGACGTCCTTTGCAATTTGCTCTTTCAATTGCTCGATTCCATTAAATTTCATTTCACCTCGTAAAAATTTCTTAATATGAAATTTAATTTTTCGGGTGTAAATGTCTTCAGAGAAATCAAGAATATGAGCTTCAATTTGTAATCTCAAGCCACTTGCAATAGTTGGACGAACACCACAGTTCATTACAGCTTGTAATAATTTTCCATCAGAATCTATTTCAACGTAACAAGCATAGACCCCGTATTTTGGGACAACGAGATTGTCATCGAGTAAAATATTCGCTGTTGGAAAACCAATTAATCGGCCACGCTGATCTCCTTTAACTACCATGCCTGACAAAAAATAGGAATGGCCTAAAAGTTTCTCTGCATATTCCGTATCACCTAAAAATAAAGCTTCTCGCACTGCTGAAGATGATACTGTTCTTTCATCAAATAATTTAAAAGCAGAAGCTTGTTTAATTGTCCATCCTACATTTTCTGCAAAGCAATTCATATGCGTAAAATTACCTTTTCTTTGTCTTCCATAGCAAAAATCATGACCAATTAATATTGTATCAATTTGGAAAAGATCTTTTAACCACAAACAAAAATCATCTGCACTTAATTCAGAAAATTCTTGTGAAAAGGATTGTACCATGACAAGATCAACTCCTGCCTTTAACAATAAAGCAATCTTTTCGTTTAAAGATGTCAGAAGTGGTTTTGAATTGTCATGCGAGAAAAAATTTGCGGGATGAGGATCGAAGGTCAAAAGAGCAATTTTTGTATCTGGCGAGCTTTTCTTTAATTCATTAATTAAATACAAATGGCCAGAATGAACACCATCGAAATTACCAATTGTTAAAGAGATTCTTTCTTTTTTATCGAAAGATTCTCTGTCGCCAAATATTTGAAATGAGTCTTTTAAAGACATAAATTATTGTACCTGAATGAGAGAAAAATCCGCAACGTCCTCATAAAGAGAACGAATTCTCATTAAAAGGCATAGTCTGTTTTTCTTCAAATCACCATCAGGATCATTTACCATAACATTGTCGAAAAAAGCGGCCATTGGCTCAGTTAAACTTGCCAGCGCAATGAGCAATTCTTCGAACTTTGCCTTTGCATGAAGTTCTTTTATAGTTAACTCAAGTTTGATAAGATTTTCAAATAATATTGACTCTTCCTTTTCCTTAAAGAGTGATATGCTTACATTTTTATCATTCCAGTTTAAAGTCAAATTCCGTGCCCTGCGATAGGGATTGAGTGCTTCGAGCAAAGAACCTTTCCCCGTTTGTTGCAGTGCATTGGCAATTGCCTCAGCTAAACTTCTCACTTTATAGAGAGGTTCAGATATGAGCTGCTGTGAAAGTGCCTCTAAAGAACGTACATCGAAATCTTCTTTTAGTGTGGCTTTCATTCTTTCAAGTATAAAATTATAAATTTTATTTTCGCTCTCAGGTAATATTTTACGATTCGCTTCTTTTAATATTTTAAGAGTTAATTCAATTGCCTGTTGAACAGATATGAACAGGCAATTGTCCTCATTTTTAAGCCCTAATAAACGAGCAATTCCAAGAGCCAAACGACGCATACCGAAAGGATCTTTGTTAGCTTTAACTTCAGCTCCATAGCTAATCATGATACACAATGAATCAAGTTTATCCGCTAATGCTAAAATTGAACCCAATCTGGTTGATGGCAAAGAAGATTGAGCTCCAATAGGCATATAATGCTCTTCTATTGCTTTTGCGACGAGCGAGGATTTATGGTTATCATTTAAAATATTTTGCTCTCTAACAAGAACACCACCCATAATACCTTGCATTTCATCTGGAAACTCTTGGACACAGCCTGATTTTAAATCTGCTTTGCACAATTCAGCTGCTTTTTCGATTAAATTAATATTTATATTTTCTAAATTTGTTTCAGGATTTGATTCTAGTAAATAGTAAATTTGTTTTCCAATATGTTTTACCCTTTCTGATTTATCAAAAAGAGACCCCATTCCTGCCTGAAAAAGTTGATCATTTAACTTATTTCTAAAATCATAAATAGGAGTTGCTAGATCAGTGTCATAATAAAAAGCTCCATCTTCTAACCTGCCAACCACAACAGTTTTGGTGCCTTCAATCATTGCACTCATATCTGAACATTTATAATTAGCAACACCGACATAATATGGAAGAATTTCGCTCCCATTCTTTGAAGTTACTGAAAAATAATTCATATGCTCACGTAATACGCCTGAAATTAAGCGTTTTGGTAAGCGCAAATATTTTTTATCGAACTCTGCGATAAAAACATCAGGATTTTCAAATAAACCAACACATTTTAGCAATAATTCTTCATCATAATATAATTTACCATTTACTTTTTCGGCAAGTTTATTTGCTTGTTTTAGTATTAAGTCTTTTCGATCTTCAACAGAATTTAGCACGAAAACTTTTTCAAGAGATTTTTTATAATCTAGAACATTTTCAATAATAATTGATTCTGGATGTAAAATTCTTTGGCCATAAGTTTCTCGCCCAGATTTAATACCGAACATGTCTAAAGGAATTATTTTATTTTCAACCAGAGCTAATACCCACCTTACAGGGCGAATAAAAGTTGGACTGATGTCGGATGGTAACCATTTCATTTTCAATGGCGCAGTCAATCCATAACACCATTCTTTAAAATTTTTGCCTAAGAGAGTGGGGAAATCATTGCCGATCATTTCTTTTTCAGCATAAAGAAAGATTCCGTTTGCTTTTTCTTTGAACTGAACATGTAAAGGATCTATGTTATTTTTCTTACAAAATCCTAAACCTGCCTGAGATAAACTACCGTCTGCAGCTTTTGCTACTCTTTCAACAGGCCCCCAAATTTCTATCTTTTGATCTGGCTCTGATTTAGGAATATTTTCAAATAAAATGCTTAAGCGCCTAGAAGATATTTGGGCAGAATATTTTATATTATTTAATATAGAAACATATTCCGCAATATTTTTTGGCATTTCTTTTTCAGAATGATAGGTCTTATATATACTATCTTTCTTTTGCTTTATAAATTCAGCAATTTTATGTGACAATTCTTCACGGGCTGAAATTTGAAATGCAGGAGGCATTTCCTCAACTCCAAGCTCAAATAATACATTTAAAGCATTCTTATTTAAAAAATCTTTTTCTATATTATAAATAACCTCTGGTTGACTTTCTCTAATATTTATAACTGATTTATTATTTAATAAGGGTTTTCTTGCATCTGTATCAAGCTTATTTAACATAGGAAAGCCAAGTTTTTCGCGTTCAGCTCGATACTGTACAGCACATTTTTTAGCACAATCTCTCACTCGCCCTATATAGCGCTGTCTTTCACTAACTGAAATAGCGCCGCGTGCATCGAGAATATTAAAAGCATGAGATGCTTGCAGCACATAATCATACGCTGGTAAAACGAGGCCTTTGTCGCAAAGCTCAAAAACACGCTGTTCATATTTATTAAAGTTTTCTAATAGTTCATTGATATTAGCTTCTTTAAAATTATAATGAGAGAATTCATACTCGTTTTGATAAAAGATATCTCCGTATGTATAATGCTCATTAAACGGCATATCGAGAGCATTTTTATATCCTTTTGCGTACATAAATAGACGCTCAAGTCCATATGTTATTTCTCCACATACTACGTCTATATCGAGGCCACCAAGTTGTTGAAAATAAGTAAATTGTGAAACTTCCTGACCATTGGCGCGGACTTCCCAGCCTAATCCCCAAGCGCCCAATGTTGGGCCTTTCCAGTCATCTTCGAGAAGACCGATATCATTATTCTTTAAATTAATCCCAACATGTTCAAGGGATTTTAAGAAAATATCGACAATATTAGAGGGTGAAGGCTTTAATAAAACTTGTAACTGATAATAATGTTGAAAACGGTAAGGACTCTTGCCATATCGACCATCAACAGGACGACGGCAAGGTTGTACGTAAACGGAGCGCCATGGTTCAGGCCCAACGCCTTTCAAGAATGTGTGCGGATGAAATGTTCCTGCGCCCATATTTGCATCGTACGGCTGACTTAAAATACAGCCATGATCGACCCAGTAGTTGCAAAGAGCGATAATAAATTCTTGAAAGTTTCTAATTTCCACAAGCCTCACCTTTAACAAGAGAAATACTTTAATTTAACAATTTCCACTATCTGGGCGGAAAAAACCATAACACATTAAAATAACAAGATTACATTTTTATATTCTTAAAAATCATAACAACATCCTTGCAGAAACAATCTTGAAAATGATTGCAGTTCAAAGAATTCCCTTTGTTTGAAAGCAAAATTTGTACCAATTTAATATAGAAGTCCTTTAAAAGTGTAAAGTCTATTTTTTGCTTAAAAATACGACTTTGCTATTTTATTATTCATAACATAGAGTTTGTGATCCCTGGGGCTTTCAAAAAGCTAAAAGTCTATTTCATAATTACGAAAGACTTCCAAAAAAATAATGGTTATAGATAAATTCAAATTAGGTACATATTATTTTTGATAGGGTATTTTGCTTGAAAGTTATAGAAAATCTATTATAATATACCCCGACCAATTTCATATATCAAAACTGAAATTAATCATATCTTATTCATTTACATGCAAGAGCAACTCTAGTAATAAGTTTGTTTTACCAATGGCTTCTGAAATAATATAAAATATTTTTTTATATATAATTTATTTTTAATAAAATATATAAATTCATTCCATATTATATTATCAATAAGAAAATCCCCTTAAAATTCTTCGGTATTATTTTATACTTGAACATGAGCGCAATACACCCTTGCGGGGCTTAATATACCATGAACGGTTTTGTCAATGGTTTTTAATACCTCGAATCAAGCGATGACATTTCTTTTTTTCTATACTTTCAATATCTTAAATCTTGAAATACTCATTCAAAACAATATCATCTTTGTTTTCGTATACTTAAAAAAATTCATTTTTTAACGTTGGGAATATATTTCTACACTTCTTGATATTTTTATATTAATAATATATCGATTTAAGCCACATTAATAGGCTTTTATTTTTTTTTTAATAGACATTATGAGAGACTTCAATGCTAAAGATCGATGAAAAAGAAGAAGAAGCTAAGCACCTAAGAACACTCGGGCACTATTTAGAAAAATTTCATAATAGTACAGGATATAGCAACAAAGATGTAGCTGATATTTTAAAACTCGATCGAAGTTATTATAATAAAATTCGTCTCAAGAAATACTCTCCATTAACAGCAAGTATAATAAATTTAAAAAAGTTTGCCGCGTTAACAAATGAAAATATATTTAATTTTCTATATCAAATTGAGGAAATATCTTCTGAAACAAAAGAAAAAGACAATCTATGGTTAGATATATTAAAAAAATTTTTTCTAGAAAGCGGACCAATTTTACGAAGAGCATTGATCCATAAGCGAATCAAAAATATTCTCAATAGAGATGACAGAATATCAAAGGAAAAAATTACTAAAATATTTACCTTAACAGCTTTATTAATCGATATTTCAGAATCTGAGGAGTGGTTAGCTATTATATATCAATTTATTTTAAAAATTCATGAACAGATGAATTTAGAAAAAGAAAGTGACTTAAAAGAATTAATCAAATTCATTGAAATTATTAAAAATAAGAAATAATTTCTCTTTACTAAAATAAATATCTTTTGAATCTATAATATAATCAAAATTATTCTTATGATCTATAAAGCTTTTTATGCAGGTATGCAAAAATATTTTTCCACTAAACCCCATAACTTCTTTCAAAAATTCAAAATCCAACAGTTTATCCACCGGTTTATTATTAAAATAATAATCTGTTATTATTAAGTTCGTTTTAGAAACATCACTATTATCCTTATAATCTAAAATAAAATCCTGCGGATCTTCATAATAATAAACCTTTGTTTCACCAAGAAATTCTTTCCATTTCTTTAATAAAAACTTGTCATCCTCAAGCACTGAAATAACAAAGTTATCAATATATTGAATTTTGTTCTCTTCCAATCTTTTTAAATCATTTTTTTTGATATTTTTGCAGGGCTCATTAACATTACTAAAAGCAGGAATCTCTATTTTTAATTGAAAATAAGAATCATTCACATGATTATTTTCTTTAGACTTATAACTAACTCTCCCGCCGTAACTTTCAATAATATTTTTACAAAAGTAAAGACCAGTTCCGAATCTCTTGTTTTTATTTTCTTGAGTTGTAAAGTTTTTCAAAAATATATCATCATTTGTATTTATATTAACAAATGAACCTGTATTCTTAACTATGAATACATAAAATATATTGTTATCAATCGTCTCTAAACTTGTTTTTAAATAAACTTTAACAAGAGCAATATAGGAGTGTTCGAGTATATTCGAAAATATATTAATAAATACTTGGATCATTGCGTTTTCATTGCCAATAAAAATATGGCTTTTTATTTTCGACAAATCAATTTCTATTTTATTTGCAATAAGTACTGAAGCCCCTTCAATGATACACTTTCGAATATCATATTTATTTATTGTATCGTAATTTTGTCTTAATAGATTCCTCATATTTACTATAAAGCTTATCATTAATTCATAATCAAAATTATCTTTTGTTAGATCAATTGGAATACAATTTATAAATTTTGAAAGATCATGAATTATAATTGATTTTTTTTCTACTTCATTATTTACTATTTGCTTTTTTTGATTAAAATTAGATATTTTCAAAATTGCATTATACAACTCATAAATTGTTATTTTATTTAATATTCCTTTCGTTTTTTTATAATCACCTTTATTGATCAAATTCAAGCAATCATCGAAACGCTTAGAGTCCATTTTTAATTGCAATAATATTTTATCTTGATTTATAAAAAACAAGCTTAATAAAAAGGAAAGAGTGATAAAGAAGAAAAATATTAAAATAAATTGAAAATATATTATGTATTTATTGTCATATTTTTCTTTTATAAGATAGTAAAAGCTATGCCTAGAGTAATTTACTTTTTTTATGTAACAAATATAAGAATTTTTAAAAATAATGTTATATACTTCAGGATCAATGCAATCATTTTTTTTTCTTATATCCGTAATTTCGTTTGCATAGACCATAACTGAAATTTTATTGTTTGCTTCAATTTGATACCCTTCTTTCTTATAATAGAGTTCACTGCTATTATAAGATACAATAATTGAATTCTCATATAGTTTAGAAATTGTTTTTATTTTTAATAAGGCAGACTTTATCTGCTTGTTATTGTTATAAACAAAAATTACAAAAATAAAAATAATAGAAATCAATGCTATAATTATAGACGGAAAAACTATTGATCTTTTTAAAATTGAAAATATAATTGAATTTAAATATTCTCTTTTTTTCTTTGCTTTAACTTTTTTACTGTACATTATTATCTTTCACTATAAAACTTTTCTCATATTTTAAATTCCCATCCTTTAAAGTATATATTGCAAAATTAAAGCTATCCCTTTTAAATACTTTTTTTTCCTGAATAATTTTATAAAATTCATCTTTATTCTTAGGCTTATATTTACACAGAGTTTCAGTCACTACTTTTATAAAATATTTCATATAATATGGGTTATCCCTCAATCGCATAGATTGCAAATTATTATCAATAACTTGCATTCGTATACTTCGATATTTTTCTGGTGGTTTTGGCCCAACCGTAAAGCCATTTACATTTTTTAAGTTATAAGTTAAAGCAGGATTACTGTTAACGTCTGTCCCCCAAATTTTTGTCCCAATAAAAAGTGTTTTAAGCGAAGTGGATCTTGACATAAATAAACCCGCGTCCGATGATTTCACATTTAAAAAAACAAAATCTGGCTTAGTTGATAATATAAAATCATTTAACTCCTCTATACTATGTCCTTTATATGAGAAATTCCCTAACAAGTTAAAGCCCATTGAATTTGTTATTTTTAATACAGATTCTTGATAAATTTTGCACATATCACAAGTATTGTCGTAAATTATCATAAAATCTCTATTAATTTTTTTCTCTTTTACAACATTAAATAATGTTTTAATTTCAAGATCAACATCTGGAGATAATGTGAATTGATTCCCTTTATTTTTAAGAAGAGTTAAGGAAGTTAAATGTGGAATTTCTGAATTTAAATTTGAGTTAATTAAATAATAACCCGTGTTCATTTCAGGCCCATAGACTATCCACGGAGCATTATTATTTACTTTAGATATACTTTGCTTTAAGCTATCATGATCAAACATATTGAAACTATTCATTTTATAGCTAAAAAAATATCCACATTTTTCAGCCTTATCTTGATAATACATGAGCGCCATAGGGATACCTGCAAGAATTTGCTGTCGCACGCTTGGGGGATAAGACGCATTATCAACGATAGAAACATTTGTAAGAAATGGGAATATAGCGTGAATTTTTACTTCTTTTAAAGCAAAGCATCCTTTTGAAAGAAAGGTGCTTATAAATATGAGTGCAAGTTTAACTATCAAATACATATAAAACTCTTATAGATATAAAATATTATTTTAAATTAAAGAAATAATTCTCTTTTAAATAGATTTTAAAAGAGAAATTAGATTCAGATAATTTTAATAAATAAAACCAAAAAAAAATTTGAATTAAATAACTTAAGATTAATTTCTTCCGTTATTTCATATATATTTGCAAAAATATAATAGTGAGTCAATCTTCAGCTCATTTAAATATCTTCATTTTTTAGCTTATGTCCGATCAAATGTTGTTCCATCTAAATTATATATTGACGAGTTTTTTTTAATGGCAGATCGCATTTTATATTCTCTTATTACGTTATAATGAAAAAAGTATTCCTGATTGAATAGTCATTTGTCCGTAACGGGATTCATCTTGGTAATAAATACGTACATTTTTACATAGATTTTCATTTTGTATTTCAGTTATTTTATAAGGGAAATGATCAAGTCATTCATCTATTAATTTAGGGTTATTTTTTTCAAGCATAGGTCGTGGTTTTAGTTTTACTAATCCAACTTTTCTCATTAAATAATAAGTACTAATTCTGCTCAAAAATTTATTTTAATTTTTTTTTTGAATAAACTCTGAAATAAAACTTCCTGTTGTATACTTATTATTACACACAATTTCATTAGATTTCATTAAGTAGCTCTTCCTTATCATTATCAGTTAATCTATATTTGCGTCCTGATTTCTTCTCATCTATAAGCCCTTCAATTGAATACTCTGAATATTTATCTGACAAAAATGAAATATTCTTTGATTAAATCCAATTATTTTTAAAATTAATTCTTTAGAGCACTTTTTTATCTTCATAATAACCCTCATAATTCTTAAAATTACTTTGTTGGATGGAAAATTTTTTAAGAAAATCTTTAATTCTTTTATCGTATGGTGTACTTTAAATTTCATGCTGCGTTCCTTCCTTGTAAAAAATGGATTTATTCAAACGAAGCATTATTTTTTTATTATTAAAAATCAAATACTTATTTATTGAGCTATATTTTTATAAAAAAATGATAATCTATTTCATACTAAAACATCTTTTTATTTATACTAATTATTTAATTTATGTAAATTTTATATTATCAATTTACACATTAAAGAAAGGTATAAGATAAATTCAAATTTAACTTAGAATAAATGAAATTAGATGCAATTTAAGTTGGTATAACACCCAAGGCAATTAAAGAGGAAGACAATCGACAGATTTCTTTAACTATAAATTTAATTTTGAATTTACTATTAGAAGTATAAATATAGACAAACAAAAAAACTGTTGAAGAACTATAATAATTATTCAAACACTCAACACACAATTGGCAGCATATTGTAAATTATTGTTTTTCTGATATAAATTTTGAAAAAAGATAAAAAATAACCCTGAAAATCCTGTAAACGTTCAATTATCTATTCTTAAATAAAATAATACCATTGACAAATGATGATCCATACTATCTGTATTCTCCTAATATTTAACTCATTTATCTAAATCTTCTCCATTTTAAGAAAATATTTTGAAACTTTCTTGCTTTGATGTGGGAGAGATTATATGGATCTCAACTCGGGTAATTGAACTACAGCGCGACCTGCAAAACAGGAGCGAGGAAAGTCCGGACTTCAAAGAGCAGAGTGCTGGCTAACGGCCAGGCGGGGTAACTCGACGGAAAGTGCAACAGAAAACAAACAGCCTAAGCCGCAAGGCCGGCAATGGTGAAAACGTGAGGTAAGAGCTCACGGATTCGGTTGGTGACAATCGATCTGGCAAACCCCACTCGAAGCAAAGTCAAATAGGGGTGGAGAGCCTGCTCGGCTCGCTATCACACTCGGGTTGACTGCAAAGAATGTTACGGCAACGTAGCATCAAGAGAAATTGTAGTAGAAACAGAATCCGGCTTATAAATTGCCCGAATTAATTTTTTTTGTTACCTTTTGTAGAATAAATAAAGGTAACCTTGTTCGCAGCGGTTGATATGAAAGGAAATCATAATATGTTTCAACGCTCGCTTTTCTTGACCCCCTCTTCTTCTCCAGAAATTACATATTTTACTTCTGAAAGTGTCAGCGAAGGACATCCAGATAAAGTAGCCGATCAAATATCTGACGGAATTCTTGATGAATTATTAGCTTTCGACCCTAAAGCTCGTGTGGCTTGTGAAGCCTTGTGCAAAACTGGTCTTGTCGTCATTGCAGGAGAGATCACTTTAAACACGGAAACTGTTCACAATAACGAAAAAAAACATTCTCGTAAAATGCAAAGTTATTCAGATATAGCACGTAATGTTATTAAGAAAATCGGCTATGACGACCCAAATAATGGTTTCGAATATAGAAGCTGCGGTGTGATTGTTTCTATTGATCAACAATCTCCTGATATTGCTCAGGGCGTAAATGAAGGCGAAGGTTTACATAAAGAACAGGGCGCTGGCGATCAAGGTATGATGTTCGGATATGCGACAAACGAAACTCCTGAATACATGCCAGCTACTCTCCAATATGCTCACTCAGTCCTGCGCAATCTCTCAAAAGCAAGAAAAGAAGGCAGTGTAAATTGGCTGCGTCCAGATGCAAAATCCCAAGTGACTGTTGAATATCACAATGGGAAAATGAAACGAATTGACACCGTTGTTGTCAGCACAATGCACGCAGACGGAGTTTCCCAAGAAACTATTAGAAATTTCGTTATTGAAAATATTATTAAAAAAACAATCCCTTCACATCTTCTCGACTCAAACACAAAATACCACATAAATCCCACTGGTAAATTTGTAATTGGAGGTCCGCAGGGTGACTGTGGCTTAACAGGCCGTAAAATTATTGTTGATACCTATGGTGGTCACGGAGCACACGGTGGTGGTGCATTTTCAGGGAAAGATCCTTCTAAAGTAGACCGCTCTGCAGCCTATATGGGACGTTATATCGCTAAAAATATTGTTGCTGCTGGCTTAGCAGAAAGAGCTCTCGTACAAATTGCTTATGCAATCGGTGTCGCACAACCTGTAAGTGTGAATGTAAATACTTATGGAACAGAAAAAGTTGAAAGAGCAAAGATTGAAAATGCTGTGAGAAAAGTATTTGATATGACTCCTTCTGGCATAGTAAATACTTTTGATCTATTAAATCCACAAAATAATAATTTCACATATCACGAAACTGCTTCCTATGGTCATTTTGGCAGAAATCATTTTCCATGGGAAAAGTTAGATAAAATTGATGACCTTAAGCACTGTGTTTAATTAATTTTAGATTATTTAAATTATTTACAGCCTTAAAAAAAAAATATACCCTATCGAAATTGAATTAATTTCTCGAATTGTCGATAGGGGTACATATGGTTTTTTCCTTAAATATAAAAAATATTATTTTATCTACTACTGTCTTATTTTCAAGTACATTTTCTTTAAACTCTTTTGCTAATGATACAGACACAAATCAAAAAACCGAACAAATAAAAGTCACTTATTCGATAAAGCAACTCGATCTCTTGTGGGAAAAGCGACATGACGAACCAACAGAAAAAGAAATAGCTGCTCTTCTTAAATCAAGATATAAAATACCAAATGATTTTGAGATAGCTTGGAAAATTGCACGTTTAGCATATTACGGTGGAAATTTTATACTTCGCGAAAAGTTTACGAGTGATGATAAAATTAAAATATTTAAATTTGGGTATGAAGCAGGAGAAATAGCAAGAAAAGTAAATCCGAATCGCGTAGAAGGACATTATTGGTATGCAATTGATCTCGGTTCTTATGGACTTGAAAAAGGAATTTTTACTGCATTAAGCAATGCAAAACCAGGTAGAGATGCATTAATTGAAGCTGCAAAAATTGATCCAAACTACCACTGGGCAGGGCCATATAGAATTCTGGGTCGTTATTATCAAGAATTACCAGGTGGCATTATTTCTTTTGGTGATAAAAAAATTGCGGAAGATTATTTTAATAAAGCAATCAAAACAAGTCCAAAATTTCGTTTAAATACAATGTATCTTGGTGTTCTTAAGGAAAAAACAGGCGACAAAAATCTGGCCTTGGAACTTTTTAAAAAAGCTGAAACACTACCAAATGTTGATGGGACGACTGAAGAATCCCGTTATGCTAAAGAACTTGCTGAAAATATCAAAAGCGTGCAAAATAAATAGAGACCTTGATCTGCCCTTCTAAAGAGCACTAGAAGGAATAAGTTCAATTTGTATGTATTCATAAGGAGTTTTCATGTCATCAGGAAAATTTATCATAGGTGGAGTCTTTATTATAGCAGCAATTGCAGGCTCAATTCCTCTTTTTTTTCACGACTACAAAAGATTTTCCAATTCAAACTCTACGACTCCGAGTGCAGTGAGCATACCAAAAAGCTTAGATTTTTCACAAAACTTTTCAGGTGATTCTTTAGGAACATATAGCAATGCAACTTTAAAACGTTCAGATCTTTCTTCTCAAGAACGTCAAAGTCTTTTTGATGCAGAGAGCAAAGTATATACCATAGTTGAAGAACTTTTAGCAAAAAGATATTTTGATAACGTCATAAAAGATTATATGAAGAAAAAAAATATCGCAAGTTTATCAACAGCACAGCAGATGTTTCTTGAAGAAATTCAAACTGTATCCTCCGAAGAAATCAAGACATTTATTACACAAAATGCAGACCATCCCCGCTTAAAAGGCAAGCCATTTAACGAACAGGCAGCTATGGTTCGCAATTATTTAAGTGAAGAAAAAAGAAATGCTTATTTTAAAAACTTTATTGCCGATGCGAGCGCAAAAGGAATAATTGAAGTCACGGGCATGCCAAAACCATTTCAGCCAAAAGTAAAAATTGATATTGGAAACTCTCCCAGTAAGGGTCCAAACGATGCGCCTGTTACAATAGTTGAATTTGCTGATTTCCAATGCCCTTTCTGCGCAAATGCTAACAAAGTTGTGGAAGAAATACTTAAGGAATATAAAGGAAAAGTCCGCTTTGTATTTAAAAACTTTCCTATTACACAAATTCATCCAGAAGCAATGAACGCTGCAATTGCTGGAGAATGCGCTTTTCAACAAAATAAGTATTGGCAAATGCATGATGCTTTATTCGCAAATAACACAAAACTTGGGCCAACTTTATACAATAAAATTGCACAAAATATTGGTCTAAATTTAAATGAATTTAATAAATGCAAAAATGATTCTTCAGTCAAAGAAAAAATTGCAAATGAAATAGAATATGGTCAGAAACTTGGTATCAACGCTACACCGGCATTTTATATCAATGGAACACAACTCATGGGAGCCCAACCTAAAATTGAATTCGACCAAATTATTAAAAAAGAACTTGCAGCAAAAAATTAAAAATTCAAATAGCAGATCCTTTAAAAATGAAATAATATAGACAATAGCTTTCTAGGCTGTAGTCTATATTATTTTGGAGTTTTATATGTCAGACAATATCATTCAGTTTGAAATAAAAGATAAAAAGGCATATTTAGAGATCAATCGTCCCAAAGCTTTAAATGCATTAAACAAAAATGTTTTAGCAGAAATTAAAAAATGTTGCGATATTTTGAAAAATAATAGTTCAGTTCATATTTTAATTGTTAGCGGATCGGGTGACAAATCGTTTGTTGCTGGAGCCGATATAAAAGAATTACAAGAATTGCATAATAAAAATAGAGAAGGTGAAAACTTTTCCAAGTGGGGTGCTGAAATCTTTAATTCACTTGAGCAGCTCCCACAAATTACCATTGCACGTATACAAGGCTTTGCTTTAGGAGGAGGGCTTGAACTTGCCCTTGCATGTGATTTTATTATTGCATCTGAAAATGCACGTTTTTCATTGCCTGAAGTGACTCTAGGGCTCATTCCAGGGTTTTCAGGAACGCAGAGGTTAAGAAAACGTTTAGGAACAGCACGGGCCATTGAATGGATTGCAACTGCTGAGAGATACTCTGCATCCGAGGCATATACCTTTGGGTTGATCAATCATGTTGTTAAACATGAAGATCTTGTTTTTTTTACAGAACAAATCGCTGATAAAATAATTAAAAATTCACCCTTAGCTGTAAAAACAGCAAAACTCGTTATTCGTTCTGGCGAAAACTGCAATTTTCAAGAAGCTTGTGATATAGAATCACATCAGTTCGGTCATTTATTAAACCAAGCTGAGTCTGTTGAAGGAATCAGTGCGTTTATTGAAAAAAGACCCGCTCAATTTTGATACGAATGAGAAACCTATGGAAAAAGTTCCAAGCAAAGAAATTCTTGCAAAATTAATTACAGTAACAGTCCTGAATAAAACTGGAAAAAAAATAGATGAGTTTCAAATGCGGGGAGGCTCAAATCTATGGGTATTTATCCGAAAAAGGGGATTACCTATAGGTTCTGCTTGCTCTGGTGTTGGAGTTTGTGGTGCTTGTCACCTTAAGGTAACAGAGAAAAATCCTCAGTCTATTTCAGAAAAAAATAATTTTGAAAAAGAAACACTTGCGAATAATCAAAAATCACCTGACGAAAGATTAGCCTGCCTCTGCAGAGTGAGTGGTGATATCACAATCCAAGCTGATTATTGGTAAATTGCCTTAAACATTCTTTTATGATACACACAAAAATTGCTTCACTTAATTATGTTCTTGATGAAAGATTCTTATTTTACTAAATGAGGGACGTATGCAAAAAGAATTTTTACAAAATGATAAAAATATAACAACCTATGCATTAAATACTTTTAAACCTGAAGACAATATTTTAAAAGAAATTCGTGAAAGAGCAAAAAAACTAGATATTCCAGGAATTCATGTCAGTGATATGGATGGAAAACACTTAGAAATTCTTATTTCCATGGCAAAAGCTGAAAAAGTTGTAGAAGTCGGAACTCTTGCTGGATACTCAGGAATTTGTATTGCAAGAGGCATGAGAAATAAAGGAGTTTTACACACGATCGAAATCGAACAGAAGCACTTTGAAGCCGCTGCACAGTCATTTAAAAATGCAAAAGTTGATCACTTAGTAAAGCAACATCTCGGTTCAGCGCTTTCTGTTTTAGCAGAACTCGAAAAAGAAGCACCTTTTGATGCTATTTTCATAGATGCAGACAAGGTCTCTTATCCTGATTATCTCACTTGGGCTGAGAAAAATATTAAAATTGGTGGGGTGATTATAGCGGACAACACCTTCGCTTGGGGACATATTAACGACAGTCATTTTGAAACTTTAGAATTAGAAAAACAAGTCAAGAGCATTCGCGAGTTTAACTACAGAATTGCCAATAATTCACAATTTATAGCCACTATATTGCCTACAGGCGAAGGTTTAACCGTTGGGGTACGCGTATCCTAAAATAATCAATAAATATTGGATAGTTACACACATTTCCTCATATTTGCATTATTTTATTGCATTTATTCATGGTTTTCTCTAGCATCCTTTTCTCATGGCTGCATTCTAGGGATAAATTTCCGTAGAATGAACTCTAATTACTGAATTTTATTTATATAAAAACTTTATAAAGGATTCCTAGTGAAAATAACACTTTTTGTAGTCACCTTCATTTGCTTAAATTTTCTTTTTTCTTACAAGCATGGGCAAACTAAAGCCGAAATTTTGCACACAAATCTTGCCAAAGGAAAATTTTCTCATGTTCCGCAGATTTCAGAAGAAAGTGAAAGTGATTTAAGCATTTTCAATCAAGATGATCTTTTTGATATTGATAATACTTTGCTGAATGAAATTGACGAAAATGATATTCAACATGAGTTTGAACCGAAAAAATCGATAGAAAATATCAATAATAATTTTTGCCAACATGTTTTTCGTAAAGCAATGATATAGGTATTGCCTCGACCATACAGCAACTGATTCATGCAAAACATTAATATTATTATCCCTGCAGATAGAAAAAATTGGATTTTATTTCTATCTTCGGTATTTTATATAGAAAATATCACCCATATCTCCTTACTCGAAAAACTCTGTTATATAATAAAATATATAGTTTTATTCTAATATTTTTATATTTAAAATATAATTACAAAAAATAACTTATAATATTATTAATTATTATAATTATTTATAATATTATTTTAATATTTAAATATTATTGAGTGAGTATATTTTTAGCAAATTTTCCTGTCTAGCTATGGTTATTTTCAAAAGAGTGCATTAAGAGTGTATTTCCAGATGTTTTTTCAACACCTGTCTAACAGATGTTTTGATAACTATTTAATAATAAATGAGGTTTTAAAAAAGCTTCCCCGTAGGAGTTTCTATGGCTAAATTTTCTGCTTTATTTTCTTCTCTAAAGCAACCAAAACCTCTACCTGAAATAACTGATGCAAAAACTATAGACAATGACTACAAGCATTGGCGAATTAGAATCTTTTACTCAATGTATATCGGCTATGCAGTTTATTACGTCACGCGAAAATCTTTTACTTTTGCCATACCAAGTTTAGCTGTGGATTTAAATATGGACAAAGCAAGTCTAGGTTGGATTGGTAGTATAATGGCCATCAGTTATGGTTTGAGTAAATTCATAAGTGGCATGCTCTCTGACAATGCCAATGCTAGATATTTTATGGCCATTGGCCTAATCTTAACTGGTGTTTTAAATATTATTTTTGGTACAGCGTCTTCCTTTTGGATCTTTGCAATTTGCTGGATGTTGAATGGCTGGTTTCAAGGATTCGGATGGCCTCCCTGCGCAAAATTTCTAACCTATTGGTATTCACAGTCTGAGCGAGGGCGTTGGTGGGGAGCATGGAATACTTCACACAACGTAGGAGGGGCTCTCGTACCTCTGCTCATTGCATTTTGCGTCCAATATTGGGGCTGGCGCTCTGCAATGCACGTTGCAGGTGGGTTAGCAATTTTCACTGGCTTTTTGCTTATCAATCGCTTGCGCGACACGCCTGCCACTTTGGGCTTGCCTCCTATTGAAAAGTATAAAAATGAAGAATTACCTATTACGCAGATAAAAGAAAATACTGAAAAAACTATTACTGTAAAAGAAATATTTATGAAGTATATTTTGAAAAATAAATATATTTGGATTTTAGCTGGAGCATACTTCTTTATTTACATCATAAGAGTTGCTGTTAATGATTGGACAATGCCATATTTAATGGAACAAAAAGGTTACACAAGCTCTATGGATGCTGGGAAAGTTATTTTTGCTTTCGAAATTGGCGGAGTCTTTGGCAGTCTTGCAGCTGGTTGGTTATCTGATAAATTATTTAAAGGTGGAAGAGGTCCAGTTAATTTTCTCTATACAGTTTTCGTAACCATTTTAATTTCAATTTTCTGGCAGATGTCAGTTTCGAATTTATATTTAGATATTCTAATAGTTGGTGCACTAGGTTTCTTTATTTTTGGCCCACAAATGCTCATTGGCATAGCAGCCGTAGAACTATCCCACAAGAAAGCAGCAGCAACATCAACAGGTTTTATAGGATGGATTGGTTATTTAGGAGCTTTTGTTGCTGGTGGTCCTATCGGTATTATAATTGATAAATTTGGCTGGGATAGTTTTTTTATCGTCACTATTGCATGCGGAATTTTTGCTTGCTTGTTCCTATCCTTCTTATATGCAGCTCGCAGCTATAACCCAAATACAGAAACTTTATCGTTAAAAGAAAAAAAGATTGCTTAGTTTGCTAGACATTCTTTTTTTTCATAATTAAAAGATAATAAAAAACAATTAAAAAAGTTGAAGATATAAAAATAACAGTCGCCATTGGAATTTGATTTTCTGATTTAAATGAACCTGATAAATATCCTGCAAATACACCAAACATGATTTCAATAAAAAAGAATAATCCCGAAGCAATTCCTAGCATTTTAGGAAAGAGATCCATCATACCAACTTGAGTCAAAGGAAAAATAATACCAATACCAAACATCAATACTATAATTGGTGGTAAAATAGCCAACACTGAAACATAATTAAATAATGCAAAAGTTATTAACATTAAAGAACTTAAAAAGCATATTAGAGTTGCAAAGCTTAGCACATAGTTTAAATGATATTTTGCTGATAATTTTCTCGCCATAATTGTCCCAAAAATATACCCAATAGAAACCAAAGCAAATATAACACCATAAATAACAGAAGACACACCTATTATATCTTGAAAAATAAAAGACGAAGAAGATATAAATGAAAAATAAGCACACCATGCAAATGAAATAGTTAAAGTATATCCTAAATAAGTTCTATTCGATAAAATTTCTTTATAATTCTTAAAAAGAGCCACAAAATGTGTAGCTTTGGGATTTAAATTTTTATTTGTTTCTTCTATCTTAAAATAAACTAAAGCTAATATTAATGCTGATAAGAGAATTAATAAAACAAATGAAGAACGCCACCCGAAGTAGGTTTGCAGAACACCACCGATTATCGGTGCAATTGCAGGGGAAATAGCCATACCTGTTGCCATATAAGTTAAAACTTTGACTTGATCCTTCTTCTCAAAGGAATCGCGCACAATTGTTCTCCCTAAAACGATTCCGCAACAACCGCCAAGCGCTTGAAAAAAGCGAGCAATAATTAAAAACCAAACGTTTTGGGCAAAAACACATGCAAACGATGCTATTAAAAATAATGATAGGCCAAATAATAAAATAGGTCTTCTCCCAAATCGATCGGATAAAGATCCGCAAGTTAACATAGAGATAGCAAAGCCAATCATATAAAAGCTGAGCGTCAATTGAATGAGAGGTTGGGTTGTATTTAAATCTTCAACCATGTGCGGAAGGGATGGAATATAAGAATCTGTTGAAAAGGAAGGCAGAGAAATAACCAAAATCAATATAAAAATCTTAAGAATATCGGAACACTTTTTCAAGAAATTTCTCCTCAGCAAGGACTTCATTGCAAAATAAAATACAAGCAACCCAAACAATATCACCCGTTAATAAATGTACAATTTGCATCCACACAGGTGCTAATAAAACAATATTAATAAAACCACACAAGATTTGGACTACAATAATACACGTAATAAAGTAAGCAAATTTTTTAATTCTTTTTGCAGAGTTTTTATGAACAAAGTTCCAAGTCATTACAATGATATAGAATGAGATTAAAACGGCAAAAATAGGATGATAGACTCGCAACGACTTCAAAAAGTGTGTTGTCCCTTCATTTTCTGCAAATAACCCTTCGCCAACATAATTTGGTTTGAAGAGTGTGTCCCCTAAAGCAGTTATAGCACCGCTTACTCCAATAAAAAATAATCCAAAAATTGCTATCGCAATTAAAAATATTTTTTTATTTTGTCCCCGCAGCTGAGCTATCCCAAAACCCGAAGAATAATAAGCTGTTAATGCAATTGAAGCGAGTAATAGAAAAGTGCTTATTAAATGCAAGGACATAACATAAGCTCTAAAAACAGAAGAGTTATTTGCCACCAAACCAAAAAGCACAAGACCTGCTCCCAGCAGGGCTTCAAAGACCATTAAGCAAAATGAGCAAAAAGCTGTTTTTCGAATAGGGCTGCCTTTTTCAGTCACTTTAAAAGACCAAACAAGAAGGACAACTGCACCTATTCCAGCAAGCCCACTCAATGTTCTGTGGGAGAATTCAACGATTGTATGAACTTTTGCAAAATCAGGTATGAACTGGCCATTGCAGAGAGGCCAATGCTCACCACAGCCCGCACCGGAACCCGTGGCCCGCACAAAGGCACCATTTAGAACAACAAAAAAATTAAAAACAAGGAAAGCCCAACTGTAAAATGCAAAATTTTTAATATTTTTCATAAAATTTCCGTTTTGGCGATTGAATAAAAATCAGTCAAAAACGGACAATAACGAAGAGACAGTTGAGAATCAATATGCAGGTTAAAATTTAACTTGATTTTAAAAGATTATCAATCATACCATCAACATCTTCTTGATCGAGTTTTTTATTGCGCGGATCAGGCAAACTTGAAATCATTGTTATATAATTTCTATAAATTTCATCTTCTTCGGAAGAAAATTGTTTTCTTCTTAAATCTCTATGCAAAAAAGAGTGTAGAATTTCAGCTCCTTTTCTCACAACATACAAAGGATTTGGATACAATGCTTCATGTTTATTTAAGAACTCTTTATTAAATGCACAATTCATCCAATTTGAAATTTCAACAATTGCATTTCGATATTGATTATCTGACTCAAATTGAGCTGAACTCATAATACTATTTATTAAGTTAGAAATTGCAGCAAAAGATTTATCGTCAGGTAATGGATTGATTTTTTCAGGCTCATAGCGCCCAAACATACTCAAAATCAATCTAATTCTCTGCTTAGCTTCATTATAAAGATCTTTGATAGATTCTTTGCCTGCAACATTATCTGAATTCAACCGCATTCTCCTTTTGCAGAGAAAGGAATTAGAAATTTAAACATGCATTCAATTTATTAAGAAACTACGCTCAAAACGATTTCATCAACTGAATGCCTTGGAGCCTCTAAGCAAGAGAGTTTTCCACGCAATTTAGCACCTTCTTCCACAATTAATTTGTAAGAAGATATTTCTCCTTCCACTCGGGCAGAAGATGTGAGCCTTAAAGTGTCAGCAGCATAAAGGTTACCTTCAAAAATACCGCTTATTTCCACAATCACTCCATGTATCTCACCTTTAATTAGAGCTGATTCTTCTAAAATCAAAATATCTTCTGAAATAATAGTGCCTTCAACATGCCCTGCCAATCGTGCTTCACCTTTTAAAATAACTTTTCCTTGAAAAAATGTTTGATTGCCCAGCAAAGAAAAAGGCACACCTTTATATTTTTTTGAAGAATTCTCAATACCTTGTACTGACGACAAGACTTTAGCATCTTTCACTTTTGAAAACACCTTTTGACTCCTAAAATGATAAGATTGAGGTATTCTGTAACCACATATAGAATCGACATCTTAAAAATATAAATTTGCAGAAAATTCTGCGAGCCCAAAAATGGCATAGGACAACATTATGACTCATGAAGTACGAATTGCCGCAAATAAATTATTTGACTCTTTGCCTCATTTAAAACTGTTACCTAATATTTGGAAAGATAATTTATTACTTAATAATCTTGTCACTAAAAGAAAATTAAAATGTCACTGTGATGATAATATTGACACGAATATACCTTTGTTTTATCCCATTTTTCCAAGCACAGGAGAATCAATTAGAGGTATTTATGATACTTTACCTTTTGCTTATATTTCATGGAAAGTAAATTCTAAAACCCTACCTTATATTGAAGTTATTGAAGTCCCAATTTGTTTCGATGATTTTCAATTTAAATGCCAAGAAAAGGAAATCATTGAAAAAGGTCTCTCTCCTCACGGGAAAGTGGTTATAGGTAGCTATAATAAGGTTACAGACGCAAACTTTAAAAACGAAATGATATCATTACGTAAACGTGTATTAACAAAAATTTATGAATTTTGTCCGACCGCAACTTATATTTGTCTTTCTATTTTTTCGAATCTGCCGAAAAGTCTTGTTGAGGAGAAAAAATCAAGATATTTAACTTCGATTGACTATCTTGAAAAGCAAATTTCATGGGAGTTTCAATCTGATCGATTTATACCGATAAAGTACCAGAACAAAGTTTTGCTCACGGTATTGAAAAGCTGGATCCTGACCCAAAAAGATTTAAAGCTATAATACTTTGAACAAAACCAAGCTGGTTTATGGTACACTATAAAAAACGGAGTTTGAGGATACAAAAATGGATTTTTCTTTTTCTAATATTTTAAAAAAGCCTCTTCATTCTCTTATTGTTTCTTTATTTTTTTTCTCGACACCAATACATGCGCAAGTGAATAATACTAACATTAATTCAAAAACTCAAAAAACTGTCGCATTTTTAGCCAAAGATAAAAAATTAACTAAACAAAAAATAAATCAAAATAAATTCAAATTTAAAAAAACTTACAAACAAAGTAAAAAGTCAAAATATAAAGCAAGTAATTATGAACGCTACGGAAGAAATGATTTAAAAACAAATTATGTCACTGCTCAACCTGTGCTTTTTTCTGCATATTCTGGCTCATATTTAATTAATTCTAAAAAATTAAACCCAAATACTGTCAAAGTAAAAGCTTATACCGATCCCAGAGAATCTCTAAATAACAACGGGACACCTTTGAACACACCGTTTGGCCAGGTAGAATGGCCGGAAATCTCAGCTAAAATGTTTTTAAAAAATGGAAAAATATATTCATATTACAAAAATTATAAGTTAGAACTTACAATCGACCCTCAATTGCAAGACGCTTCAGAAAAGTACTTAAGTCAATCTAGAATTATTAATGGTTCAACAGCCATTATTGATCCAAAAACAGGAAAAATCCTTGCCCTTTCACAAAATGGTGGCAACCGCAATGCCAGTGTTTCGGTCAGCTCGCGCGCACCAGCAGCAAGCTTAATGAAAATTATCACAGCTTCGGCCGCCATAGAAAAAAGAAATTTGAATCCATACGATGAAATTTCTTTTCGTGGAGGTTGCGGCAATCTCAGAAATGGCAATTGGCTAGCCGATCCTTCTCGAGATAAGCAAAAAATGACCTTTGCCAAAGCTTTTGGCTCTAGCTGTAACACAGCCTTCGCCCGTTTAGCTCTATATGAGGTTGGTTTAGCTTCACTGAAGTCCTATGCTGAAAAGTTTATGTTCAATAAACCTATTCCAAGCGATTTAAAGCTGCAAACAAGTATGTTTTTGCTCCCTGACCCTGACACAGCAACTCCTCAAGAAGTGGCTGAAGCAGGTGCAGGATTTGGCGCTACGAAATTAAACCCCGTACATGCGGCTCTTCTTTCTGCAACTATTAATAATCATGGTATAATGATGGCACCTTATTTAATAGAAGCGGCTTACAATTCGGACGGAAAGGAAGTTTACAGAGCAAAACCTATGCAAATTGGACGAATTATCTCTCAACAAACTGCTTTAAAAATAGAAACCTTGATGTTAGCAACAATATCATCGGGTACGAGCCGTAGAACTTTTCATAAAGCAGGAACTCGAGCGGACGCCAATGAAATTGGCGGCAAGACGGGAACTTTGCTCGATCCAGAAAATAGGGATGTTCTTTACACTTGGTTTAGTGGTATTGCTCCACTTAACTCTCCGAATAGCATAGCTATTGGGACAGTCGTGGCAAGCCCACAAAATTGGGTCGTCAGAGCAAGTTCAGTTGCTCAAACAACTCTTGCAGATTATTTAAAGTTTGAAAAAAATGACAGTCGAGTAGCGAGTCGCAGTAATTAATTCGCTATTCTAATTCCTATTATCACCATAAGTTTTTAGTAAATAATTTACTAAAAACAAAAATTTAGACAGAATAAAAATGACTTCTCATTCGTTTATTGATTTCGTTTTCCCACAATTCCTTGCTAATAATTGGCAAAATGGAATTTCAATTTTTAGATCTGGTGGAGTTTACAATTTCAACTCCTACGGAGAGCTTTTAAGTGGAAAAGTAAAGGCGGGTATTGGTGAAAATTATGAAGTGCGGATGAAAATTCATGCGCACGGAAAATTTGTTCAATGGATGGAATGTACTTGCCAAGCAAATAGAAGAAGAGCTGAAAAATGCGCACATATTGCTGCATTTTGTATATATCTAGATCAAGAAAAAGCTCTCTATTTACAAAAATTTAATTTAGGTACAGGCGGATCTGAACTTTATCTAAATAGCACAACAGCCAAACCAAAACTCACCCAAACGGATGAAAATAAATCGAGTGCATTCAATGCACAAGAAAAATGGGAAATAATAAATGATGCGAAACAGACATTAGAAAGTAATAGTTTTGAAAATATTTTTACTTCCAATGTATTGGAAATTATTTCTATTGATTTAGACAAAGAAGAACCGTGGTTGAATGTACTCGTTAAGCTTGATGCTACAAAAAAATTAAACTACCGCTTTGGCATTGATGACACTTGCAAACTTTTATTCAATACCAACCAATATGAAAAAGCGTCAAAAAGTGTTCTTAAACTCATCGATCATGGAGTAACTGCAAAAAGATATTTCGATATTAAAAATCATAAAAATTCTGGTTTTTTAATTCAAAAAAACATAAATATTTATAAAGATAATAATTCAATAAAAAAAATAGTTTTAAGCGATCTCCAGACATCTCATGTCGGAAAACATGGAATCTTTTATGCAAAAATCGGTTATATTCCTTTTTCTGACAAAATGAACACAACTCAAATTTCACGTTGGCAAGAATATCCTAAATCAGGAATTGTAGAAGGAGACACAGCAGCAACTTTGATTGAAAGTGAGTTTATGCGCTTAAAAGAAACTGCTGAAGTTGTTTTACATAATAGTTTATCCAAAGTTAAAGTTTTTAATAAAACCATTATTCCAGAATTCACACTGAATAAATCTTTAGATGGTGCAATTTTAATAGATGCTAAGTTTAATTCAAAAGCTGAAGATAAAATAGATGGAAATACCTCTGGAACACTCTTACAGATATTAAGAGCTCGAGCCGAAGGTAAACAGTATCTGCAAACTGAAAAAGGATTTGTAAAGATCAACTCCGAGTTTGACTGGCTCCAAAATAAATTACAGAACGATGGACAAATTAAACTCTCAACCCTCGAATTTATACGTTTTCATGAACAATTTGGCACAGAAAGTAAAGTCAAAGGTAAAGCAGATATTATAAATAAAATACGTGCAGGTCTCATATCGAGAGAGAAACTTACATTACCATCATTAAAAGAAACTCAGCTTAACTTACGCCCATACCAAGAAGATGGGTTAAAATGGCTTTGGTGGCTTTATAGCAACCAACTTGGTGGTCTGCTTGCAGATGAAATGGGACTTGGTAAAACTCACCAAGCGATGGGTCTTATTTCTAGTATTGCTAAACGTGATGATTTTTCAATATCATTAGTTGTTTGTCCTACCAGTGTGATTGACCATTGGCTTGATAAAATGACTAAATATATCCCAAAAGTTAAATGTATCTGTTATCATGGTTCGCTACGCAAAAACTATTTAATGGATATACAAAAAAATACAAAAGGACATTTTGTTTTTGTAACAAGTTATGGAATTCTCTTAAGAGACATTCAACTCATTATGCAAAAAAAGTGGAATTTAGTTATTTTAGATGAAGCGCATTTAGTTAAAAATCAAAGCACTCGGACCTATAAAGCCGCATGCAAAATTGATAGCAATATGCGTCTTTGTTTAACAGGGACACCGCTTGAAAATGATTTAATGGAACTTAAAAACTTATTTGATTATATTGCTCCTAGTTATTTAGGCAGTGATAGTGAATTTAAAAAGAAATATATGTCAAACGATGAAAACAATGACCCAATCGCCGACATTGAACTTCATCGCCTTATACATCCTTTTAAAATGCGTAGAAATAAACTTGATGTCCTGACCGATCTTCCAGATAAAGTTGAAGATATTCGTTACTGTCATTTAAATTTAGCTCAGAAAAAACTTTATAATGAAGTTTTAAATTTAAAAGGAAAAAAATTAATCGATGATTTACAAAATGAAAAAAGTCCTGTTCCTTATATTCATATATTTAGTTTGATAAGCCTTTTAAAACAGATATGTGACGACCCTTCTATAATTGATCCAAGATACTCACAGCTAGGTAGTGGAAAGTTAAAAGTATTTGATGAATTGCTTGGAGAGGCTCTCGAGAGTAACCAAAAAGTAGTGGTTTTCTCCCAATATGCAAAAATGGTCGCTAAACTTTCGGAAAGACTGAATGCTCAAGGCATTCAGCATGTGATTTTAACGGGTCAATCTGTCAATAGAGGTAATATTGTTAAAGAATTTCAAGAGAATAAAAATGTAAAAGTATTTATAGGATCTTTATTAGCGGGTGGTACTGGGATCGATTTAACCTCAGCAAGTGTTGTTATTCACTTTGACAGATGGTGGAATGCTGCAAAAGAAAATCAAGCAACCGATAGAATTCACCGCATAGGTCAAATCAGAAATGTTCAAGTTTATAAACTCGTAACAAGGGGAACATTAGAAGAGAGAATTGATGATATTATTAGTCGAAAAAGAATGATTTTTGAAAGATTTGTTGAACAAGACGAAGAAGTTTTTAAGCATCTTTCACGCGACGATCTTTTGCAGCTTCTAAAAGCACCTTCTGATGATTCTGAAATTGAGTCAAATGACGAAGATAGCATTGAAGTTTATAATATATAAAAAATATACTATTTAGATAGCTGCCAAGTTTGTGGGAATTTTTTTAAAATCACCCCATTTTCGATAATATATTTTATTACTTTTACATTATTTTCACTAAGATTATTAAACTCAATCCCTGCATAAAATATATTTTCCTTATCTAAATATTTAATTATTCCCACAATTGGTTCAATTTTTATTTCTAAATTTTTTTTAATAAAATTCTCTTCTACATGCAATTCTACAACTTCATCCACTTTGAAAATATGATTATTTGAAATATAAATCGCACAACCATTTAAAGAAAAATCTTTAACAGCATTATGAAGCGCTATAGGCTTTTTATTTTGATAAATCGAAATTATAAAATTAATATCATGTCTCTTACTTTTTCTTTTTTCATGACTTTTTTTTACCATATTTTTCACCAATGATAAAATTAAAACTTGAATAAAGTCTCATCTGTCAGATTACCTTGTTTTCGTAAAATACGAGCAGAGTGAATGAGAAAATCAAAACATTTTTGGGTAGACGGAAAAACCCCAATACAAGGGTGTAATGCTGAATCTGCTAAGAACCAAAGAAATTCTTCCGTTACTTTTTTTTGCAAATCCATTTCTGAATAATTTAGTATAGACTCTTTCAAACCTACTAATTCATATTTATCTATGAGCCACATAAAAAATGAACGTATATAATCACAAAGCATTTTTATATCAAAAAGAAATAAAATAGATTGTGCTCTGACTTCTTGAATATTTGGAAATAAATAACTTAAGTATACTTGCATAAATTCTTCAGGAGTTCTCACTCCCATAAGTTCTTTAAGCGGCAAATATCTTAAAACATCAATACGAGGAGAGGAAAATAAGCTTAAATGCTGGCCTACAAGAAACCATCTCGAAATAGGTAAAGATTTATGTCCTTCTTCATTTACTTGCAATAAAAGTGATTCCTGCTCAAATACTGAAAAATGCCCTAGAATAACACTCTCCGATAATTCTTTCTCAAGAAATGCTGGACTAGCTTGAATAAAAACACCTTTACTTTGATCTTTTAAAACTTGACTTGAAAATGTTCCAATACCTAAAAAAGTCTCTAAAGAATATCCTTGAGCAACACGTTCAGTAACAAATCGCGCACAGGCTTCGATATTTTCTAGTAGGTAAATTTCTCTCATTTCAATAATTCGCCTTTTTGATCAATAAATATTAAATCAAGCAGAACGTACCGTTTTAGCAATCGCATCGAGAATACCGTTAACAAATGAAGCCGAGTTTGAAGAGCCATATTCTTGCGCAATAGAAGCAGCTTCTGAAATAACAACTCCAATATCTGTATCGCCCCGTTCTAAAAGCTCAACTGTTGCAATTCTAAGAACTGCTAAATCCACTCGAGCAATGCGCGAAATTTTCCAATTTTTTGCATTTTTTTCGATTAAATCATCAACTATTTTGCTTTTCTCAAATACAGCAGCTAATAAAGATCGCAAAAAGGCTCTTTGATTCTCAGACACTTCAGATTGCTTAATAAACTGTTCTAAAACACTTTTTTGCATAACATATTGTTGATTTACATCTTGCTGATAAGCAAATTGAACTGCAAACCTTCTCACTTGTTTAAAATCGGCTGGTTTGAGTCCAGTTACACCTTCAATCATAATGATAAATTTCCTAATAATGAGGATCTAAGCAAGATCATTTCTAATAACGAATCAGCAACATCGCTGCCTTTGTTGCCAAGTTTTCCACCAGCTCTATCAATTGCTTGTTCCATTGTATCGCAAGTAAGTATGCCAAAACAAACAGGAACTGAACGAGAAAGCTGAACATTCATCAAACCAGACGCTGTTGATGAGCAAACATAATCATAATGATCTGTCGATCCACGAATCACAGCTCCAAGAGCAACGACTCCATGAACTTTTTTATTATCAATTAAAAGTTGAGCTGCAAATGGGGTTTCAAACGCCCCTGGTACCTCAATTTCAATAATATTTTCAGGCTTTACACCACGCCGAATGAGAATATTTTTTGCACCTGAAGCAAGACGAGACGTTATAACCTCATTGAATCTTGCAACCACAATGCCAATTTTTGCTTCTGCAGTCTTTATCATCTCTGACACCAAATCTTTCTAAAAATTCACAAAAAGAAGACACCAATCCGCAGTTTGTTTAGCACAGCAATTCATTTATTTAAAGAATTCTTTAGATGTCTAGCAGCATTCTTCCTACAATCATTCTCTGAATTTGGGATGTGCCTTCATATATTTGAAAGATCTTTGCGTCCCGCATAAGCATTTCAACTGGATATTCTCTATTATATCCATATCCACCAAATATCTGAACCGCATCTGTGGTAATTCTCATACAGGCATCCGCAGCAAACATTTTAGCAATTGACGCATAATAAGTATTTTTTCTCCCCGCATCTACCTCATCAGCAGCTTTCCACACGAGTAAACGCGAAGCTTCAATATCCCGTGCCATTTCTGCAATAATAAAGCTAACACCCTGATTTTCCGATATAGTTTTTCCAAATGCCTGTCTTTGCTTTGCATAATCAATTGCGCACATCATCGCCCGCTGACTCAAACCGAGTGCTTCGGCTGCAACCGCAGGCCTTGTCCGATCAAATGCTCCCATGGCGAGCTTAAACCCGTCGCCTTCTTTACCAAGTAAATATTTAGCAGGCACCTCAACGTTATCAAAGGTCACACCCCGTGTGTCACTGCAACGTTGGCCCATATTATCTTCTTTTCTACCGATCGTAATACCAGGGGTTTTTGCAGATACAATAAATCCTGACATTCCTTTGTGCCCCTTAGATGAGTCTGTTTTAGCAAGAACAAAGAACCACGAAGCGTATTTAGCATTTGTAATCCACATTTTTGACCCATTGATAATATATTTATCACCAGACTTTTTTGCAGTCGTCTTAATCCCTGCAACATCACTTCCTGCGCCTGGCTCTGTTACGCAGTAGGAAGCCATTTGGCATTCTTCAACCATAGGTGCCAAAAAATCTTTCCATGCATGCTTATTTTCAGAAAGAATAACCGGAACAGCTGCCAAATCGTTGGCCAAAGCTGCCGTGCAGAATCCAGCACACCCCATGGCCAAAGCTTCAGAAATTAAACAATGATCAAATGTGCCTAACCCAAGTCCACCCACTTCTTCTGGCACAAATGCATTTAACATTCCAAGTTCATGTGTCTTCTTTAATAATTCCATTGGAAATTTTGCTGTTTCGTCCAATTCACGTGCTTTAGGCCACACTTCTTTATTAGAAAAATCTTTTGCCATTTCAAACAATTGCCTTTGGGTTTCGTTTAATTCAAACATAGCCATAATTTTTTTCTCCTAAAAATAAATAAAATAAAATTCTCTATACTTCAAAATATGTTTAAATTTTAAAACTAGCAATGCTTGCAATACACTATAAGTGACATTGACAGTAAATACAGTTTGCATTTCAAACAGTTTGCTCTCTTCATTCAATTCAGCTAATTTACTATTGTAAAGTTATCTTATCCAGATTGAAAATAGTAAGAACGAGGAGGTTTTATGTCTGGTAATACAAAATTTAGTTTCATGAAAAGCATATTTAATGGGCATATATCAGAAAAATCTCTGCATCATTATCCATTTTTTAATACCAATCGAGAAAATGATTACACCTTGATGGCAAATTCAATTAATGATTGGATGAAACAAAATGTTGATAGTCTAAAATTCGACCAAGAAAAAAAATTACCAAAAGAAATTATTCAGGGCATGAAAGAAATGGGGCTCTTTGGACTTATTATTCCTGAAGCTTTTGGTGGAAGCGAATTTACCCAAACATTTTATACAAGAACTCTTGAACTTTTAAATAAACACGACGCATCTGTTACTTTAACTGCGGGTGCACACAGTTCGATAGGATTAAAAGGACTTTATTTATATGGAAATGAAAAGCAAAAGGCAAAATATATGCCTAAACTTGCGACGGGCGAGATGATTGCCTCCTTTGCTTTAACAGAACCAACCGCAGGAAGCGATGCCGCTGGAATTAAAACGAGAGCCGTTAAACAAGGCGATCATTATGTGATCAACGGCTCAAAATTATGGATTACAAATGGAGGCTTCGCCGACTTTTTCACCGTATTTGCGAAGGAAGAAGTTAATGGCGAAGACAAAATCACCGCCTTTATCGTAACCAGAGACATGGGTGGTGTCACTCATGGTTCTGAAGAACTTAAACTTGGAATTAAAGCTTCATCCACTGTTGAAGTCTTTTTTAAAGATGTAAAAGTCCCTGCAGAGAATATATTAGGAAAGTCAGGTGACGGTTTTAAAATTGCCATGGGAATTTTAAATCAAGGTCGCATGGGCTTAGCAGGCGGTGCTTTGGGCGCTATGAAATCCGCTATGGACGAGTGCATAACTTACACAAAAAATAGAAAAGCATTTGGCCACAGTATTTCTGACTTTGGCCTTATCCAAAGCATGTTAAGTGAAATGGCAATGCATATTTATGCTTCTGAGTCTGCAACCTATTTCGCAACCAATTTAGTCGATTCTGGCGACACAGATTACAGTATTGAGGCTGCTATTTGTAAAGTATTTGTTACGGAAGCAAGTTGGGCAACAATCAACACTGCCATGCAAATTCACGGTGGCAATGGTTATATGGTTGAATATGGCATTGAAAGAAAGCTCAGAGATGGGCGCATAGGTCTTATATTTGAAGGAACAAACGAAATATTAAGACTCTTTATAGCGATGACAGGTTTGAAAGAGCCTGCTTCTCAATACCAACGTCTAGGCAAAGAACTTCAGTCACTTCAAAATATAAAAAGTGTAGACTTCTTAAACAGCGCTATAGGTAAAATTGGCTTTTTATCTGAATTTGCCTTTAGTGAAGTTAAAAAGAGTGTGCTGACAGAAAAGCTAGAAGGTTTTCACCCTGCCCTCGAAAAAGAATGCGAAAGACTCTCAACAGCCACACATGCGCTAACTACTTCTGCTTCTAAACTCATTCGCACTTACGGACACAAACTTGTTGATGAGCAATTGCAATTGTCACGACTCGCAGACATCGCCATTGACACATATGTGATTTCTTCTGTTTTATCGAGGATCAATTCCGTCTTAGAAAAGCATGGTGGCCCTGAGAAAAATGAAGCTGAACTCACCATGGCAAAATTAATTATTCGAAATGCAAAAGCGCGAATCAATCAAAATATTTATAATTTAAAAGCAAATCACGATGATAAAATTAAAATCATCGCTAAGAAATTGATTGATACTGAAAAATATCCTTTTGCAATCGATAATTTTAAATAGTGTTTTAAGCATTTATTTTATATTTATTTTTTTAGAACCACCTCACCTTCTATATTTTTTAGTTTAACTTTAATTATAATGCTTACAAACTTGAAATATTTTTTTTGTTATAGATAATTTTAATGAATTATTTGTCATTACATATTCGTTTTAAAACACTCTTTTAAGAGGAAGATCATTGTGAATTCAGACTTAGAAAAAATACAAGTTCTGCTGGTAGAATCCACTTATTTTCCTCAAATAATCGGAAAAACTTTAGCACAAATTCTAGAAGCAATTCCATCGAATTTTGCAGGAAGAAAAATAATAACTTTCTTATAAACGAAATAGCCTGTCGCATAGGCGGCGGGCAAGTGATGATGATGTTTACAGAGACTCTTAGATATGCACTGGAAAAATTCTTAATTGCAAATCTATTTCAGACACATAAAGAATATTCGCTCCCTAATCTCGATGAAAATGAAATCACTTTAATCGCTCGCCTTTTACCTCAAAAGGGACTCAAAGCAACAAGTCAATTAAGATTACCACCAAACTGCAAAATTCAATTGCAAGTCCCAGAAGGTGTAAAGTTAAGCTATCCACAAAAATGGTACGACGCATTCGCATATGTGACTATTAAGTCTCATTCTGAAGAAGGTGCAATAAATTGTTATTGGGAGATCTTTAATATTATTTATCATAAGTGAATATCAACCCAAATAATATGTAGCCTTATTTTGTAGTAAATAAACAACAGAGAAAAATAAATGATAAATATGCAAAGCTTTATTTCATTTTCCAGTTTAAGAACTGTGAGCCTAATTGGTGATAATGCAAAGGGCTTTTATTTACCGTTGTTTATTTATAGTATATCTAATGGGAATATAGCCTTAGTGGGCCTCGTGTATATGTTTGACTTTTTGCCAAGACTTTTCCTCATTCCTTTTTTTGGCAATCTTGCAGATTCAAAAAATTGCCTTTGGATTATTAGATCGCTTGAGTCTTCCAGAGTATTCTTATTATTTGTTTGGTATATTTTTTACAGTTTTCCTTATATTTGGCTTATTTCACCTATTATAACTGTCAGCTCGGGTATTCTCATGGTCTTTTATGAGACAACAGCGAGTCGCATTTTAGATGAAAAACAAATGATTCATTTCCAAACAAAATCACAATTACTTGAACCAGCAGCCCGCTTAATAGGGCCTATGCTTATCGGTGCTTCACTCACTATTTTTAATAATAGAAATACTATTTTTATTATTATTTTAAGCTATATTTTAACATTTTTTATAAATATTAAAACAATTAAAATAGAAAGAATTAAAGTAAATTTTAATAATTTCTCAAAAAAATTAATAAATTTGTCTGTTTTTAAATTTCATCTCTCAAATAAATATTTTTTAATGATCACTTTAGCTGAAATTCTCTTGAATTTATTTTTTGGTGTTTTCCAAACCCTGCTCATTCCAATTATGAGAACTCATTATCAAACAAGTGAATCTCTCTCAACATTACCTAATATTCTAGGTGGAATTATTTCACTTCTACTTGCATACTTTATTCCTAAAATTATGCAGAATAAAAGTAAAATATTCTTTGCCTACATGGGATCCTTCTGCCTTTTAATGAGCGCCATCCTAATTGCATCAGATTTAGGAAGAATATTTTTTTCATTTGCTTTTGGCTTATTAATAACAGGCAGTTCTTTATTTGGTATATTTTTTAGAATAGAAAGAGTAAAACTTATTCCTGCTGAAAAACTTGGAAATATATTCGGAGCAAACACATCTATTCTCCTTATCTCAGCTCCACTTGCAGGGGGAGTGGTCTATTTATTAGAAAAATATTTTTCATCGCTCGTTATGCTCATTATTTTAAGTTTTTTTTGCTCAATAAATATTATATTCATATTATTTATCTATCAAAAAAGAATGTATACAAAAGAAAAAGCTTATTATTTGAAGAAGCAGAACTAGCTAAAAACTTTAAGACCAAAAATTCCAACAAGAACTAAGATCAAACAGAAAATTCTTTTGAAATTTAACACTTCTGAATAGAAAATAATCCCATAAATAGCAACTCCAACCGCGCCAATCCCTGTCCAAATTGCATAAGCTGTACCTATTGGGAGATGTTTCAATGCCAACCCAAGAAAAGCAAAACTGATTATCATTCCAATAATTGTAATCAATAAAGCTTTTATATTTCTAAAGCCATAAACATTTTTTAAAGCAACAGCCCAAACAACTTCAAATAAACCTGCAATCACCAAGTATACCCAAGCCATATATTTTATCCTCTCATTTTAATTTTTAAAATTGACTGATTTAATTCTTTTGAGGGGTAAAAAATTTGAGACCCAATATACCCAATACCAAGACTATTAAACTCAATATTCTTAATAAACTTGCAGATTCCCCAATAAAGATTATCCCATAAATAGCGACTCCAAGAGCACCAATGCCTGTCCATACTGCATAGGCGGTGCCAATAGGTAATTTTTTTAATGCAAGCGAGAGGAAGCCAAAACTAATAATCATCCCAATTAAAGTAATCACTAAAGGCTTAGTAGCAGAAATGCCATCGACATCTTTTAAATGAATCGCCCAAACCACTTCAAAAAGCCCTGCTAACACTAAATATGCCCAAGCCATTAAATTACCTTTCAAATGCAAAAAACAAATTCATAAGCGTTTCACTTATGGAATCTTTTTTAAAATAAATCCATTTAATATTATAATAATTTTTTACGGTTTCTTTAATAAAATCTTTAGCTTTCTCATCAGGAATTGTTTCCATAAAAATAGCATCATCATTTATTTTAGCTCTATATTTTATCCACTCATCCGTTAATTCTTCACCAACATGATAACCCGATAAAGAAGTGACTATACCATTTCTATAATTTGCAAGATTTGCTTTTAATGAGCATGTCTTTCTCAAAATAGAATCTTTGCTTTCCGTATTTTGGTTATAAAAAACCTCTTGTCTGAGGACTGCATATACCAAATCGGGATCAACAGGACATTGTTTGATTGCAAAAGATACTTCTTCTTTATATAATCTTGGATAAAAAAGGAAATATAAAAAATTATTATTGTCAGAAAATGGATCGAGAGTGTCTTTTATTTGTGAAACAAACATAATTGACTGTACATTTTGACCAGTAATAAATAAGAGCCATGCTATATTATTTCCAATTATGTCTGGCTTTTCATTTTTTGGCCAATTTTTAAATTCTTTCAGCCAATTTTTAGTTAACCAATTGATTTCATCTTTTAAGAGTAAAGTTTCAATATTTTCGTTTTTAACTATAAAATCCTGGTATTCATCGAGTCGCAATATATTTTTTTCAATCTTAATTTTTGAAGCCAGTATAATTGCTGCTTTTAAAGTTTTTATTATATTAGAATTAGAAATAATAGAGGGATAAGTAACCCATTTTTCCATCTCTTTTTCCCAAGAATCTGGGAAAGGAGATAGCTCATTTGTTGAGGAACGCCCAGAAGGGTTTTTTATCATTTGCCCTGATAACGCATCATATAAACTCAAAGGATTTTCTATTCCAGATTTTACAAAATACTTTCTAGCATCCTCGTTTTTCTTCTCCGCAGTATACGCACGCCCAATCCAATAATAATAAATAGCTCTTTCTTGTGGATTCGAAGACTTTTCTGCTAAACTCAAAAAAATTGTTTTAGATTTTGTAAATTCACCATTCACAAATGAAAAAAGTGCATCGACTTCTTCTTTATCTATGCTTGATTGATCCTCCAATTTCTCTAAATGCAAATCACTCACCGAACTGTTTTCATTTTTGATCAGATTTTTAATATAACTATTATAAGCTGCTACATGTTGATCTAAGTAGATCGACTCCGAAATCCATTCAGGCTTTTGCTTATTAACAAAAGCAAAGAAGTCATCTGATAAAATTTCTTCTTTATAGCCTTCAGGGGTAAACAAAGATGAATCATCACGTGCTAATGATTTCCAGCCATAACTATCACAAAGAATTTCGCATTGATTATTTTGAAATGAAAAAAAGTCAATATCATTGCTCATATTTTTATTAGAAATTTTTTCATTCAGCAGAAGAATAGATGATATTGAATAAGCTTTAAATGCAAATTTATATATTGAATTTGATAAACCTTTTGTATATAATAAATCTTTTGAAATTCGATTAGCGAACTCAAATTTACTATCTTTTATTTCTTCAAAGGCAGAAAGCACTTGATATGTCGTAGTTGCTATATCAAGATCTTCTTGAATCATTTTATTTTTAAATAATTCTTCAAGATTCATTTTGAAATCTTGTTTTTGTTTTTGATTTAATTTATCAGAAGCTAAGAAAGTTGTTGAGCATGATACGCTTAACACTGCAAATAATAGAATTAAAGCGTGCTTAATTAAACTTTCTTTTGTTTGAGAAACAAGAATGTAACTCAAATTTTTTATGCCCTCTTAGCTCCTAGCTTATTGACTAAAATATCATCAACCATTTTTTCAACTTCTGCAGTAAATGGTTTATGCATCATAGCAATATTGCGTTTTACTTCATTTATTCTTACTTCGTTACCGATCTCTTTGAACGCTATATTTATTTTACTGGAGCCCATCTTTTTAATTTCAATAATAAGATCGTTATTATCCCACGAAGTATGAACATAATCTTTCTTTATTTCTCTTGCAAGAATTTCTATAAGCTCATTTTTGACAGCAGCTATCCCTTTATTTATAACGTAATTGATTCCCATATATTTTCCTTTTTATGTATTTCAAAATAAATCATAATTGGTTTTAAATTTTATAAAAACCAATCTTACAGACAATATACATTTTCGTTCTACACTTAATATCCATTCTTTTGAAGTTGCTCAAGAATTTCTTTTAAATCTTGATTTATTTCGCTTTCGCTTGGAACTTTGACACTTAAAATAGCATAAAGATCCGCATTTTCACTGGTATTCATGAGCGGAAAACCAAGACCTTTTAAGCGAACTTTTATACCACTTTGCATTCCCGCACGAATTTTCACATTTTTTATACCTTGAGGAGTTTTAACTTCTATCTGCCCACCTAAGCACAGTGTGCTGAAAGGAACGCTTACAGGTACTTCAATGTCATTATCGATTCTGACAAAATCGGGATGAGGCATCACTTTTACTTTTAAATAGAGATCTCCTCTATGCCCATCAGGAGCAGTTTGTCCATGGCTGCGAATTCGTAATTTTTTGCCTGAATCAATCCCTGCAGGAATCTTTATTCTTGAATCAATTCTTTCACCATTACTTAATGTAAAACTCACATGCCGTTCTGAACCATTATAAGCATCCATGAAGCCTATTTCTAGGTCATGTTCAAGATCATACTTTGAATAATCCTCAGGTTCAGCGCGCATACCCCCACGCCTCCCACTTCGAGCATTCTGAGTTCTATTCCCAAACCCTCCGAAGCGTCCGCCTCCCATTCCACCAAAACCAGAAAAACCCATATCCTTAAAAATACTTTCAAAATCCATATTTTTGAAAATATCTTCTTGAAATCCTGAGCTTTGCTGCTGAGAAAAGCGCGTGTCTCCCAGCATGTCGTATTGACGTTTTTTTTCAGGGTCGGATAAGACAGCATAAGCTTCAGACATTTCCTTAAATTTTTCTTCTGAAGCTTTGTTTCCTGGATTTCTATCTGGGTGATATTGCATAGCTAATTTCCGATAAGCTTTTTTGATATCATCAGAACTAGCAGATTTATTGAGTCCAAGAATTTCGTAGTATTTCATTTCTCTCTCCAAATTACCAACGTCAACACTCACTCGTGCCTCGGTTTGGAGAAATTTAATGCTCAATTGATTGATGGCAAGGGAGGATCAAGATTTTTTAATAAGTTGTTCGATATAGATAAATTCATGCTCAGGAACTTCTTCAAGGAGTTCTTCATCTTCAAAACCAAAAAACTCAAACCAATTAATTCCAACGAGTTCAGGGGTCGGAGTCACTTTTTCTTCCCCATCATCTGTTTCATAATACTCAAAGGCTTTTTGCACAAAACCATCGCCTAACATTTCAAAATAGTGGTAACCATCACCATTAACGTATTGTCCATCGCGAGAATCACCACTCCAATACTCTCTGCAATACCATATTTCACTTGATTTTCTTTTAGTGCGCTTGAATAAGTTCTCTATATTTTCCATAATTCAATAACATCCTTTGGTTTATGAAAGCTCATTTTGTAAATTTTCACATGATGAACCTTTTCTAGGAAGCGACTTTAGCAACTTTTCAACATGAATCAATCTTTCTAATCTAGGCTTTAATCTATTTTCTAACATCGGAAATAAAAATGTATGAAAAAAATTCTGCTGTCTAATTAATTGCTCTCCTATTTTTCTAATATCCAAAAGGAGCGGAAGAAGAGCTATTGCTTGCTCATGCGAATTCTCTCCATTTTTCAGCGCTTCTAAGATATCTAACAAAATTCGCTCCGATAAGTTTTCAAAGTTTTTAACCCGCTGCACTCTTTTATTAAACAATACGAATCTGATTTTCTTATTTTTCTTATGGAAGCTTTTCCTAAATGACTTTATAAAATAAAAAATAATAAAGACAGTCATTATTAAAAATAATATTAATATAAAATCAAATATATCAAACTTCATGGATCAAAATATAACCCCCTCAATTCCTGCTCTTCTGGATAAAGTATCGCCATAATAAATAGAGGATTAATAATTATAGCATGAGTCATTTATGTGACTGCTTAAGTAGTCAAATATTATTTAAAACGGATTAATTATATTCTCGGACCCACAAAATGATTGGACTTTAAATACTCCAGCGCGGAGGAAGGTTGCAAATCATTAAATTTTTCACTAGTAATATCAATATCTTGCTGGTTTGTGTTTTCATTGCTTTGCTGCTCTGAATTGTGAAACTCATCAATTTCATCTTGAGAAACGATCTCATCTTTTGGGTTCTCATAATAAGGAATATCAGCTATATTGACGTTATAATCAAATTCAATAGGCTTTGTCAGCTCCAAAAGCTCCTCTTTTTCCAGGTCCAGATTGATACTTCTTTGGACATCGGTTTTAACCTCGTGCCAAGACTGCTGCACATCACTCGCAACTTTTTTTGCTTGGTTAAGGCCCTTAAGCAGTTTTTTCATATTTTCTGGTAACTTGTCATTCCCAAAGAGTATGAGTGCAATAAATGCTATAAGAAGGATTTCACCGCCACTGAATCCAAACACTTTTAACTACCTCTAAGCAATCAGCTTAATCAATAATAATAAACTCTATTCAGATAGCAAGCATAGTTATTGAAAGCAAGTTTATTTATAGGAGAACCCCCAACCTGCAATTTTCTTTTCAAGCAAAAATTCATTTTTGGGATAACTTTTATCATACGTACTATTTGGCGAATTAGATTGTAATTTTCTAGTAGGTTTGACATGAGCTATAATAGTTTCTTCCTCCCAAGTATCAGCTCGCCAAATTTTAATTTGAGTTTTCCCTACAGATAATCCACATAGTAAAAGACGATTATTTATATTATCTTTTTTAATATTAACAATATTTTTCGCTTTCGATTCAATTTTTAGTATATTACGCATTGATAATTTTTTACACTTAGAAACACTCATTTCAATAGTATTCATATTTGTTCCAAAAGAACTACATGGAATAAATAATATAAGTATAAGTAATTTAGCTCTTAATTTTAACCCAAAACTGACAATTTTGTTTATTCTTTTCAGCATAAAAATGACTTTCATTATATACTATTAACATAATATTTTCATTTATATAATTTGCATAATTTATAAATTTATCCGCTTTGAAACTACGCCACTTTGAAAAAATAAAAAAATTGTTAGATAAATTTTTATAAATAAAGTCTCCAAAATAGCATTTATCTTGATCGGCAAGATTCAAAAAAAGATAATACTTCTGGTTTTGGATAAGATCAACTTGATTTGGCTTAACTTGAAATTGGTCAATATTTACGAAAAGGTCATTTTTATCCCAAAACATACCTTCAATAATATATTGATACTTAGATTTTAAACCTGATATGTTGATACTTTTATTTTCAAAGTGCGACAAGCTTTTATCTTTTTGTTTTTGAATACCATTTAAGAATTTAAACATTGCATAAATAACTATAAATATTATAACAATAGAAAACAAAATTGAAATTAATTTTTTCATAAATTTCCTTTAAAAAGCATCCACCCGTTTCTTATTACAGGAAATAAAAATTAATTTCTTAATAAAAAAAAACTGATCAATTTTTTTAAAAATTGATCAGTTTTTTTCAGTTTTGCAATTTAGACTTTTTTAAGTATGTTCGACTTGGCAATGGAATCCTCTTTGCATTCCCTTTCGTGCCAAATTCTGCGTTGAATGGGTAACTGACGTTTTTTTTAACCGCTGATTCAGCTCGAACAGTTTTAAAGGCATCTGTTTTCGGAGGTGCAAAGCGATTCACTCCCGATAATGGAATTGAAGGTCTTTTGCGCATTTCAACTTGCAGAGGAATAATTTTCTCAATCAATAATCTGCCTCTTTCAAAAGAGGATGCTACTTTTTCTTTTAAAATACCTTTTTTCTCAAAGGATTCCTCTACAGAATAAAGATGGCATAATTCAGTATGGTATTGAACCCATTCATACACCTGTCTTAGAATCTTAATATTTTCAAGATCTAAACTTGAAATAAAATTATTATCTAATATTTTGGGTTGCATATGCCTCCTCCTTTCTTTTCTGTATAAAAACCCTAAAATAAATATTTCTTCACACTATTCAATAACATACATATGCGCCATTGGGTTCTAAATTGTAAGGATTTTTGAAATATACTAAATTATTAAGGCCTTACATAGCGCAACGAAGTTCATAAGGAAAGTATATCACATTTTTATAATAAGTGTGTCTGATTATTATTATAATGCACACTTTTTCTTTTAAATTTTTAAGAAACCACTGTTTCCTTTTTTCTAGCATCTAAAATCGCACGTATTTGCCCTGCACTCAATCGAGCAAAGAGCAGGCCAACCCCTGTAATAGCCAATAAGTTGACACTCGTCTGTAAAAGTTGAGCAGAACTCGCGGCTTGAGGAGATATGCCAAAAATAGAAAATAGGACAACAGCGACTAATTGCATGCCCCCCACCCCACCAAAACCCATAGGAATCAATGAAGCTATTGATAATATTGATACAGTTGCAAAAATAGCATGCAATGGTATAGGATTTGAGATCGCTATGCTTGAATAATAAGTTCCAAAGACTGCCATTATTAAGCAAATAAAGCTATAAATAATGGGCCCCAAAAAAGAGCGAATGGAACGAATTCCTAAAGAAATAACATCTAAAAGAGAATTTATCTCGCTAAAGATTTTTTTAAAAAATAGATGCATTTTCCCACTTTTAAATGTTGTCAAAATGAGTCTTTCAACTCTTTCTAAAAACCTACGAAAATAAATTGATTTTGCTAAAAATGGAACAACAATAATTATGAGCATCAAGATAAAAGATAGTGAAAAAAGAAATAATAAATTTTTTGAATATAGAGTATCATTTAAATGAATTGTTTGAAGATAAATAATAAATGTTGTTATGCTTCCGAAAAATAGCATAACAAAAAATCCAATTAGTCTATCAAATAAAGATGCTGCTGCGAGTTTTGATTTAGCAGCAAGTTCAGCAAGATTCGTATTTTTAATTTGCGTCATATTTGAATAATTATCTGTTTTTTGATAATGAGCTCCAAGCATAAGACTTATGCGAATGACTTCAATAATCGCTAGTGAACCTGGCATCCAAAGCCCAATCCCATTGCTCACAAAAGTTGCTGCAGTTACATTTTGCAAATTTGTTTTGATACTAAATATTTTAAGTAAACTATGGTAGCGAAGGGTCATAAAAAGACAATTTAATAATTGCAGAATCGAAATTAATAATAAATATTTTTTATTGTTTTCAATCGCATAAGCGAGCGATTTAACATCCAAAATGTTCTTTGTATGCATGAAATATATGAATGAAATTGATATAATTAATAATAACAATAACTTAGCTATAGATTTCATTCTAATTTATCCTCTTCTGATAATTTTTCAATTTCATTTATCAATCCCAATTGCTTCATTTTTCTATACAAATGACTTCGCTCCATTCCCATAGACTCCGCTGTTTTTGACACATTTCCATCATAAGACTCAAGCTTTTTCTGAATAAAAATCTTTTCAAACTTTGCTCTTGCTTCACGAAAATCATCAGAAGAAAAAAGATGAAACTCTTCTTCATGCTTGTCAGCTCGTGCAGAGTGAATAGGGTATGGCAAATGATTGGGCTCTATAATATCTTCTTTGACCATAATTGACAATCTTTCCATGATATTTTTTAGCTCTCGCACATTACCTGGCCAAGGATATGCTTTTAGAACTTGAATTGCTTGCGGTGAAAGAATTTTATTTTTAATACTATTTTCAACTGAATATAGAGATAAATAGTGAGATGATATAAGTTCAATATCTTCCTTACGATTTCGTAATGGAGGTAAATGGATTGGAATTACATTAATTCTATAAAATAAGTCTTCTCTAAAATTTCCTTTCTTAATTTCTTCTTCAAGATTTTTATTTGTTGCAGCTATAATTCTTGTGTCGACAGATATTGTTTCATCAGAACCAAGTCTCTCTATGTTATGTTCTTGTAACGCACGCAGCAATTTACTTTGTGTTTTTAAACTCATATCTCCTATTTCATCAAGAAAAAGAGTGCCATTGTGAGCCAATTCAAATTTTCCACGTTTAATTCCTATGGCTCCAGTAAAAGCTCCCTTTTCATGACCAAATAATTCACTTTCAATTAAATCTTCAGGTATAGCTGCACAATTAATGGCAATAAAAGGTTTATTTCTTCGATTCGATTTTTCATGAATCAATCTTGATACATTTTCTTTACCTGTGCCATTTTCACCTGTAATGAGTATCGTTGTGTTTTTTTTTGCTACCATATCAATCGCTGAGATAATATGCTGCAACGATTCCGATTTGCCTAAAAGGGTATATTTCTTTTCAACTCGATTTTTCAAATTTTGATTTTCAAATTGTAAATTTTTAATTCTTAATAAGTTTTGAACACTCAGTAAAACCTTGTCTAGACTGAGAGGTTTTTCTATAAAATCCATCGCTCCTAAACGTGTGCATTTGACTGCTGTTTCGATGTTTGCATGTCCACTCATCATAATTATGGAGAGATCAGGATTTACAATTTTTAAACGCTCAAGGACTTCAGTCCCTTCAATATCAGGCAACCATACATCTAAAAAACAAACATCAGGCAGTTCTTTTTTAGCAATTTTCAAACCTGACTCTGCATTATTTGCAGTTAAAACTTTATGGCCTTCATCACATAATATCCCAGATAGAGTAGAACAAATATCCTTTTCATCATCAATGACTAATATTTTTCCGAAGTAATCGCTCATATTTCCTCTTTAATAAAATTAATTCCTTTTGGAATATCTACAGTAAAAATTGTTCCATTAGGATGATTTTCTTCCACTGAAATATGACCAAAATGCTCATCAACTATTTGTTTGACGATCGCAAGTCCAAGGCCCATTCCTGTTTTTTTAGTGCTAAAATATGGTTCAAAAATTCTTGATTTAACATCAGATGTAAGTCCAGAACCAGAATCTTTTACCATTATTCGTAAAATATTATCATTTTTTTTAGCATAAATCGAAATTATAACTGGCGTAACTTTTTCAGCTGATACTGTTACGGCATTCGCTATTAAATTAACAAATAAACGAGTTATTTGATTGCTATCAAAATTACAAAGAATTTCAGGTAAGTAATCAATTTTATCCTCGTTTTCATAACGATACATATTATCATTTACAAAAACTTCAAAAATAAGAGATATATTTTCTGTATTTCCAACAAAACCACGCATTGCCATATAAATTGCTTCAACTATGTTTCCTTCTATTAACATTGAATGAGGCATTCTTGCATATTTTATAAATTCATCTACCAATATTTTTATACTTTCTGTGCTTTGTAAGATAACTTTTATCGATTCTTTGAATGTCTCCCTATCATTCCCAATAAAATAATTTGTATACTTTTTCTCAAGTCTTTGCGCTCCCAATTTAATCGGAGTTAAAGGATTTTTAATTTCATGGGCAATACGACTTGCAACATCTTTCCATGCTGCCAATCGCTGTGCCTTTGCAAAATCAGATATATCATTGATAAAAATTATTTTTCCCACTTTTCCTCTAGGGGAACAGATTAAACTAATAGATATCTGCAACTGATATTCTTTATCAAAAAGAAAACCACTCCATTCCATTTCCACTCTTTTTAGCAGTGAATTCGAAACATCAGAAAGCGATTTTAAAATAATTTGCTGAAAATCTTTTTCGGCAAAAACTTTTGAAATATGAGTCCCAATGACATCTCCCTCTTTATTATTGAAAAGATTTTCCGCTCTTTGATTCCAAGTCTCTACATAAAGATTTGCACTCAAAACTATAACTGCAGCATTCACATTTTTTAGCAATACTTCATTATACTCAGATTTAATTGTCAATTCTTCTGCTTTCCGCTTTAATTCATCAGAAAATAAATCTACTCTTTCTTTTTCTTGTTTTAAATCACTTACCATTGAACGAAAACTGAGGGCAAGTTTACCCATTTCATCATCCGATACAATATCATCTATTTTCACAGAATAATTTCCATGAGAAACGCTTTCAGTTGCATTTGCTAGAACTTGCAGAGGCACGGTGATTTCTCTTGCAATAGTAAAACCAAGCCATGTTGCAGAAAATATAATAAGAAGCGTAATAACACCAAGCATTATATAATAGGAAAGTCTAATAACTTTTGCAGAACTTACAGATTCTGGATATTCGTTCTTTAATAATAGCCATTGAGGATGGAGCATTTTTGGTGATATAATCCCATAAATATAATTAGAATTCTCAGCAATTAAAATCATTCGCTCTGTCCCAAACTCAAACCAAGAGGCTTTAATATGATAAGCTGAATTATTTTTTTCAAGGCTCTTTTTTATATCAGATTCTAATGTCTGAGCTTTTTTTGAAAGATGTAATAATTTTTTGCTCTTTTTTTCTTTTACAAAATCATATACTTGAAAATTATCCTTATTAGGAGATTGTGAATTAATTAAAGAATAAATCTGTGCTTGATAGGCTGCTTCACTATTTAATGTTTCTTCTGTTGTTTCAACAAAATTTGCAGGCAACCATTTTTCAAAATTTGTGTTGACAAATTTTGTTGACATATAAAGCAATACAACCGTTGGTAATAAAGAGAAAAATAAGAATGCAGTGACAAGCTTGGTATTTAATTTACTTCCAAAAACCCCGCGCGAATTATCAACAATCAGTTTTACACCACTCCTAAAAGTTAAAAATACGAAGAGAAGCAGAAGAATGACATTTAATATCACTGCTGAGAAAAATAAATAAACTGAGCTACCAAAAAATTTGTTGCTAAAAAGAACTCCCTCATTCATTATACTATTTTCCAACGCACTTCCAGACACGGCAATTACAATTGAAAAAATAATCCAGAGGATTAATTTATACATACGTGAATGAATATTCATGGGCAATTTTTATCTCCTAAGTATTCACAAACCATCTCAGTATAAATTTACTTTTTTTTAATATAGAATCAAATTATAAATATAACTTGGAAAACTTACGAAACCAAGGTATTAACTTTTTTTTGTTTTCACCTTGATAAGAGAGTTTGCAATGGATTATAAGACAGCAATCACAGAATTAATACCCTATATTGATAATACCTATAATGAATATGAAGTCTCCAGTAAAAATTCATTGAAACAATTTTTAATCGATTTTCCAAATGAAAATATTACCTGCCAGAAAGGCTGTGGTGCCTGCTGTCACTTCCCAATCATACCAGCAACTGCAGGAGAAGCATTTGTCTTACTCAATAAATTGCTTGCGACTGGTTACAATCTTAATAATCTTGCAGAAATGTTATTTAAATACAAAGATCAATATTTTGAGTTTACAAAAAAAAATGGGAAATTACCCTTAATCGATTCAGATCAAAAAGCATTTTTACAGGAAAAACTACCCTGTCCATTTCTTTTAAAAAAAGATGACTCAATACATTCTGGATCCTGTGGAATTTTTGACTATCGTCCACTGATCTGTGACTTTTACAATAGCATTGATTCTCCAAAACTGTGCGAATTAAAAAGTGAGCACAGAAGCGTTGATAGCATTGCTCTCAATGGCTCTATTGCGCAAGATAAAATTCGCCAATATGAGCGTAATCTTTTTGGTAGAAGCACCATTGGGCATTTGCCACTGTTACTTGCTGCTTTGTGTACAAAAGAAGGATTGGGCTCATTTTTATTAGAAAAAAAACTTTCTGAAAATGAACTTAAAGAAGAATATGCGCAAGAATTAAATGATTTTTCCCTTTATTATGAATTATTAAAAAGTATTGATTACACTTTAACTGAAAAAGATTTTTTAGCGATAGAAGAGGCTCAATCAGACTTAATTGAAAAACTATCTTGACCAATATATATACCATTTTTTAAAAATGCTTTTACTCTTATTTCTTTTGCATTTTTAATATTTGGAAAGTATCTTTTACATGAATAAGTATTAAATTTATCTTTATTATTAAGCCCCTTAACTTCTGGTAACAATATCTTATCAATAAATTGATTATCTACATACCATTCATGAATAATTTCATATGAAACACCAATAGGCGCAATAATCGGAGTAATAGAGCAAAGTTTAGAATTTGAGTTCATTTTTCCGAGAAAATATTTTTTATCTATTTTATTTGTATCTATTGATTTAAAATCAATAGATTTCGGTTTTTCAAATGAAAAACGTGCATCTTCGATCCAAATCGAAAGAAGAGGAAATTTAAATTCATATGGCAGAAAAGCATGAATAATCATAATTATAGCCATGATAGATGTCGAAATAAATTGAGTCCATTTAAAATTATTATGCGAAAATATTCTTTTCCATGGGAAAATTATCAATATACCGAAAACGAGAAGTAAATTATAAAAAACATCTAAACTTTTTGGAAATAAAACTACAAATGAAAATGAAAATGTTAAATAAAAAGCTAAAAATCTAAGTAAAAGTCGAAAAAAAGAATAACGAAATAATCTTGTCCAAAAAGGATCCCACAATGTAAGTAAAGAAAATACAAGTAATAATACAAACCAAAACCAACTCTTTTTAAAATAAACAAAAGGTAGGCAAAACATAAATATATATTGAACAAAATATTGCGTAGCTGTTGAGCCAAAAAATTCAAATAGATCTTTTCTTTTATGAAGACTTTTTTGAATTTTTTTTAAATTTTGAATATTATCTGATGAACTATTTTTTATAAAACTATACCAAGTTGACATTGAAATAATAAAAAATAAGAACAAAAGTGTAAAGACTGAAAGGCGAATTGATTTGGAATAATCTCGAATTAACAAAAAACTCGAAATTATTCCCCATAATAAACTCAACCATGGTAAAAGCACAGAGTATTTACCATAAAAAGCTTTAACTTGAATTAAGAATTTTGTATTATTCTTATATTCCATTTACTTATAAATTCGAAATAATTGCTTTGGCAAATTCCGAACATTTAACTTCTTTCGCCCCTTCAAGTTGACGTGCAAAATCATAAGTAACAATTTTTTGCGCCAAAGTTTTTTCAAATGCTTTTTCAATCATTTGTACAACTTCAATCCAACCAAGATATTCAAACATCATGTTTCCACTTAAAATAACGGAACCTGGATTTACTTTGTCTTGACCAGCATATTTTGGTGCAGTTCCATGGGTTGCTTCAAATAAAGCATATCCATCTCCAATATTTGCACCAGGAGCGATACCAAGACCACCCACTTGTGCAGCAAGAGCGTCGGAGAGATAATCTCCATTTAAATTTGTACAAGCAAGGACTTCATATTCATCTGGACGAAGCAAAGCTTGTTGAAACATATTGTCTGCAATTGCATCTTTGACAATTATTTTTCCTGCTGGAGCTTTACCACCGCATTCTTCCCAAGTGACACATTGATCACGGAATTCAGTTTTAGCAACTTCATAGCCCCAATCACGGAAAGCACCTTCAGTGAACTTCATAATGTTACCTTTATGCACTAAAGTAACACTTTTGCATTTATTTTTAATTGCATAATTTATTGCCGCACGTACAAGTCGTTTTGAACCAAATTCACTGATTGGTTTGATTCCCAGACCAGAATCTTCACGTACTTTCTTACCAAGAGTGTTTACCAGAAAATCACGTAATTTTTTCTGATCATCACTTCCCGCTTTGAACTCTATACCAGCATAAATATCTTCAGTATTTTCACGGAAAATACACATATTTACTTTTTGTGGCTCACGCACTGGCGATGGCACGTTGGTGTACCAACGCACGGGGCGCACGCATTGATATAAATCAAGAATCTGTCTCAAGGCCACATTTAAACTTCTAATACCTCCTCCTACAGGGGTTGTAAGGGGGCCTTTAATGGCAACTCTATATTCTTTTATTGCGTCGATTGTTTCGTCTGGAAGCCAATTTCCATTGCCATTAAATGATTTTTCTCCCGCAGGAACTTCCATCCAATGAATTTTTTTCTTACCACCATAAGCTTTTAAAACCGCAGCATCAAAAACGAGTTGAGAAGCTTTCCAGATATCAGGACCTGTACCATCTCCTTCAATATAAGGAATAACTGGATTATCTGGAACTTGTAATTTACCAGTTGAATCCACTTTAATTGCCGCACCACCTTGTGGAACCGTAATCAATTTATAAGCCATGATGAATATCCTCCTCGTTTTTTCCAATTATAGGTTTAACTACTTGTACTTTCGAAAACAAAGAAACAAGTCTTATTTCTGATAAAACTATCTAATCATATTTTCAAGTTGCAGCGAAATATTTACTACATATAAAAATTATTGAATGCTTTCAACAATTTTTATTATACGTCTGAAGTCATCTGGAATTGTAGCATTAAACTCAAAATTTTCTCCATCCAAGGTAAATTTGAGATGACTTGCATGCAACATATGCCGCAATGCGAGTTGTAAATAGCGATGTCCATGAATATTCTGCGAGTATGTTTTATCTCCTAAAAGTGGACAACCAAGAGCAGAAAGATGTACGCGAATTTGATGCGTTCTCCCTGTTTTTGGTTTGCATTGAATTAAAGAAACTTCATTTTTTCCAAATACTTTTTCTACATTATAAAACGTCTCAGCCTGTTTGATATCCTTAATTTTTGAATTAGGGTTAGTCACTGCAAAGTAACAATTTTTTCTTGAGCTATCCTTTGCAATTGGAAAATTAATTTTACCGTCCACTTTTTTTGGAGTAAAAAATACAAGTGCATCATACGTTTTTTCAATATTTTTTTCTTTGAAAAGATCTTCAAATTTCTTTTGCGCATCTTTGTTTTTAGCAATTATCATTAAGCCAGATGTGTCTTTATCTAATCTATGTACAAGGAACATATTTTCAATTTTATATTTTTTCGCATCATAAGCATTAAGTGCATAAAAGATTGTATCTTTACTTGATGATAACGTTGATTGAGATGCAATACCCGCTGGTTTATCAATAACAAAAAAATTCTCATTTTCAAATATAAACGTTTTTTGTGTGATCGATGTCCCAAGCGTATTTTTTATTGAATACTCTTTTTCCGTAGAGTTTTCCTGTTTTTTTTGTATTTCTTCCCAAAATAACTCAATTTTGTCACCTGATTTTAATTGCGTCTTTGCTATTGATATTCTTTTTTTATTTATATAAGCTCCACCTGCATCAATTATAGATTTTATTTTTTTGCGACTTAATTCTTGAAACAATGCAGCAGCAGCAACGTCAAATCTTTCTCCAATATATAAATCAGTTATTTTTGCACTCTTCGACTTTAACATTTAAAATACCTTTGCTTACAATGGTTTCAAAAAAAAAAACAAAATACTGGATGACAGGCCAATCGTTTTATAGCATAGGATAGCAGCACATGTTCTAGTCAACATTCATGGCTGAACCGTGATAAAACTATTCAACAGGTAAGAGATAATATGCAACTTAAAAGAAATATATCAAAAACCAGTCTTCTTTTTTTATCAATTGGCTCGATCGTTGGTTCTGGATGGCTGTTTGGTTCATTCTACACCGCCCAACTGGCTGGACCAGCAGCTATCGTTGCTTGGATGCTAGGAGGTTTATTTGTTGCTATTATTGCTCTGACATTTGCTGAGCTTTCAACAATGTTACCACTCAGCGGCGGATCAATCGCTTACTCACTCATGAGTCATGGAAAAATGGCTGGTGCCATTTTTGGTTGGATAACTTGGCTTTGGACAATGGTTGTTGTGCCTATAGAGGTTCAAGCCGTTATGCAATACGCTTCAAATTATATTCCAAACGTCACGGAACGCGTAAACAATGCAGATGTCTTGACTACAAGAGGTCTATTGGTAGCCACTGCCCTTATGGCACTTTTATCTATCATTAATGTTATCGGTGTGAAATTTATGGCGGAAACCAACAAGATGGTTGTCATTTGGAAATTAATTATTCCTATTGCTGTTGCTTATCTTTTGTTAACAACAAAAATTCACCCAGAAAACTTAAGTTCGCACGATTTTGCTCCGTTTGGCTTTAATGGAATATTATCTGGAATTGCTATCGGTGGCGTGAGCTTTTCTTTTTTTGGCTTTCAAACGGCAATCTTTCTTGCAGGCGAAGCAAAAAATCCTCAGAAATCTATTCCTTTTGCACTTTTTGGCTCTCTCTTTGCTTGCATGATTTTGTATTCAGTACTTCAGCTTGGTTTCATTATATCTCTGAATCCAAACTCCTTAGTTAATGGATGGGGTCAAATTAGTTTTACAGGTGATGCAGGCCCATTTGCCGGTATATTTATTGGTTTAGGCCTCGCATTTATGGTTAAAGTTCTTTATTTTGACGCCATTTTATCACCCCTCGGAACTGCTGTTGGATTTGTTGCTTCTTCTTCCAGAATTCTATATTCAATGAGTTTACAAAATGATGCGCCAAAAGCCTTTGCGAAAGTGAATCGTTTTTCTATTCCTTGGCTTGCTATCGTAGCTAATTTTATCATTGGCATGCTGTTCTTTCTTCCCTTTTCAGGTTGGCAATCCATGGTGGCATTTTTATCTGCAGCCATTGTCGTATCACTTGCTTGTGGACCGATATGTCTCCCGATTTTTAGAAAAAAATTCCCAAATATCCTTAGACCATTTAAGCTGCCGTTTGCAAACGCTATATCATTTATTGCTTTTTATATCTGCAACTTATTATTGCAATGGAGTGGTTGGAACACAGTCTGGAAACTTCAATGTGCAGTTGGATTAGGTGTCTTTATCGTAATAGGTTCACACTATTTTGCGAAAGATTCTGCTCAGGAAAAACTGCATATGAAATCTTTCTCTTGGATAATTCTTTATCTTATTTTATCTACAATTACTTCTTATTTAGGAACATTTGGCGGTGGTATTGCTTTAATAAGTATGCAGATGGATTTTATAGTAATTCTGATAACAAGCGCAATTATTTTTTATGTAGCACAAAAATCAGCTATATCAGATGAAGAATCGAATGAATTGTATGAAAAATTAATCTCCGAACATTTAAAAAAGAAGAATCTTTAATTTATCTATCCTCAAAAGAGGATTGAAATAATTCAATAAATTCTTTCTGTTCTCTAGTATAACTATCTTTTTTAAAACTACTTTTTTCATCGTCTAAACCAAACTTATTTTTCAAACTCGTATTTTTTGCACTGTCAATTCCGAAAAAAAAAGTAAAAATGATAAGCCAAAAAACGCTTGCAAGAATAAAAATAGTTACTGATTTTTTGACATCCATATCAACACCTTAATTGATTTCAAATTTATTTCTTGATTTAATAAGATATCGATAAGATTTTAACAGATTAATTACTGTGCATATTTTACTCACGTAAATATTGGCACACCTTTGGTAAAAATATCATGAAAAAAATAATTTTCATTCTTTCACTCATTGTTAGTTTAACTGCTGGTGCTAGAACTTTAAAAGAAATCATGCAGTCTGGCTTCATTCAAGTTGCAGTATTAAATCCTGAAAAAGATGAGTTTGACAGTTTCAAAAGTTTAGAGAAAAATAAATTGATAAATCAATTTTTTGAAAATTATACTTTGAAAAAGTTCAATAAAAAAATAACCATTCAATTTACCTATGTTAATAAATTCTCAGAGTTTTGGACTAATCAAGATGGTAATATCATAAAAGAAAAGGAATATACCCCACAGTTATTTAAAAAAGTTGACGCATATTTTGAATTCATGAGTATGAGCGATTGGAGGGTAAATAAAGCTCAAGCTATTCCTATGTTTAAATCAAATCTCTCATTGATCTGTAATTTTGAACAAAAAAATTCAGATTTGCACAATATAGAACAAGTTATGGAAGTAATGTTCGATAAATCAGTCAATTTTATAGCGATAAAAAATACTAAGCTGGATAATACACTGGAACGTCTCAAAATTCCTAAAAGCAGAATTCTTTATGTCAGCTCGCGCTATGGACTTGTGAAAGGCATGTTGCAAAAAAATAAGAGAGAATGCACATTAGCAGAAACGATGCTGGTTTTAAATATGTTAACAAAAGGTAAAGTGTATTTCGTTGGAAATGTCACACCCTATCGCAATCGAATCTTAGCATGGTGGATAGAAAAAAATAATATTGAATTAAATAATTTTATTCAGGAATCCATTCCCTCCCTAAAAAAATCAAACGAATGGAATAAAATGTTTAGCGATCTATTTGGAATCAATTACAATTTATATAATTACATTGTGAATAGTTATATAGAATGAATCATTATTTTGGTATTAAAAAACCCACTGTGAATTTAATCGCACCCCAAAATCCATGATTCGTAGCATAAAGATCAAGTCCTCCACCGAAATCAAGCCCTTTAGGACCTTCTGTAAAACGATAAGACCAGCCGCCTTCTCCACCTATAGCAAAAAATGATGAGCTATAATTTAGATAATTTGAGTTACCAAAAACAACTTTAGGACCAACATACCAACCAGACATTGAAGAGGCTTTTTCCCAATATAATGCTCTGGGTGCTATTAAAAAACCCCCAAAAAAGCCACCTGCTTCAAGTCCTATAGACCAATGCTTATGTGGCAAAATTCCAATTTGATCGTAACTTAAATGTCCAATACCATAAGCTAAACTTCCACCACCTAAAGACAAACCTAAGCGGTGCTCATTTGCGCGTGCAAAATTTGCATTATAAGCTAAAATCATTAATAAAAAAAATTTACAAACTAAATTAAAAATACCTTGCATATAAACTCCAAATAGATATGTAATTGTATTCTTTTATTTTTGCCCTGAGTACAAAAAGCCACATAAGGAACTTATCAAATATATACTTTTCATTTCATATGAACACAGATATTTTTTTTAGCGAAGTGGTTCTAAGTTTTCTTTACCTTTAACAAGTTCTTGATCTATTTTATCTCTATTTATTATTTTCCAAGCGGATAAAACTACTACTAATAAAAACATAATAAATAAAATATAAAATATGGGGTGTAAGAAAACTGATAGAGTTAAACTTACAAAGGCAAGTGTCCCACAGACAAGCATATTCGTCATGACTTTATCAGAAGAATTTAAAGGCAATTCCGCATCTAACACAGCTTTGGTGTATCCTTGAACCAGCAATCTTCTTTCTCGAGCTGTTGTAAAATATTTGAAGACACTTTTTGGAGTGAATGAATAACGAATAATCCAAAATGGAATATGCACGACATGCAAACCAATCACTTCAATTTCTGTTCGATGCTCATACAAAGTTCCAATTTTTGTCTTTGCAACTCTTCGATGATATTCATTTATTTGATCTTTTGCCCGAGTCACTGCTGACAACTCTTTTGTCTGTATTCCCATTATTGCAATTTCATTGGCAAGCTCGTATTTAAAAGGCTGTTTTGACTCATACAATGATTGCATTCCTTCATCGGGTGCTCCTAATGATTCATCTAAAGGAAACCCATCCCAATCAACCATCAATTTCTCTTTTGGATTGTGTAACCGTTCCATCCCCCAATGCTCTTTTGGTGACTTTCTTGCCAATATGCACCAGCGGTACCTCCTACTAAAGCGCCCTTCTTCTTTCATGAAGCCTGAAGCCATATCTCTTGTTTGACCAGAATATCGCGTCTGTTTTGCACTGTGCCCACTCCAAAATGTATGAGCTTCAGCTGAAATCACCCAAAAAGGTAACATGACGCCATATGAGCCTAATATCGAAAATTCAGCTTTTACTCTTTCAGGTCGGTGGTACCTTTTAGATATCCATTCATTAAAAATATCTTCTATGTTATTTTTTTGAATATTTGAAGAAACAATATAATGATCCCCAATTAAATCTTTAGCCCCTTCTTCAGCATCTATAACAAAACCAGAAGAACAAAATGGACATAAATGTATGTAATCATCAGGATTAAACTCAAAGGATGACTGACAAGAGGCACAAGACACTTCAAACATCTTGCATTTTCTCCAATTTAATAAGAAATAATTTAAGATAGTTTTATTTTATAAGGATTTATGAAATAAGAAATGTCAAAAATTCAATTAAGAAAATTTTTCACGCAAGAATATAAGTAGATTATCAATCAATTTTTCAAGATCAGATTCATCCTTTGAATTATCAATAACAAAATCTGCAAATTTAATTTTCTCATCGTCAGGCATCTGCGTTTGCATTATTTTACGTGCATCCGTTTCCGAAAGTTTTCTATTTAATTTTAGTCTTTTTAATTTTATATTTTCTTTTGCTATAACAACAACACAAGCATCAAAATTTGCTTTTCGCCCAAGCTCTAAAATCAAAGAAGCTTCATAAAACGCCCATGCTGATGGTGCGTTCTCTTTTAAAGCTGTTAATTTTGCTTTTAATAACTCAGCAATTGCAGGATGCAAAATACCTTCTAAAGATTTTTTTAATTTTGGTGATGAAAAAATTTGCTTACGAATGAGCTCTCGATCTAAAATTCCATTTTCAATGAAGACTGAGTCACCGAAAATTGTTTTAATGCGTGCTTGCACTTGTGGAAAAAATAAAACTTCTCGAGAAAATAAATCAGCATCCCAAACACAATAACCTCTCAGAGCAAGTTTTTTTGCCAGAGTTGATTTCCCAGAACCTATTCCGCCTGTAATAGCAATCAATTTGTGCATTTGTTTAGCTTAGCGTTTATTATGATCGCGCTGAGGTCTATTATAGCTGTTACCTTGCTGAGTATTAGACGAAGATTCATCATAAAATCTTTGAGAATTATGATTATTATTCGGTCTCGCATTAAATCTCTGCTGAGTATTGTTATTGTATTGGTTTCTAAAACCATTTTGCCCGTTTTGTTGTTGCCTATTGTTATTATTCTGTTGATAATTTCTATTATTATTTTGATTGCGATTTTGTTGATGTTGCATATTTCTTTGCTGGAAATTAAAGCGATTTCGATTTTGCAAATTATTATTCGCTTGCTGTCTATTATTATTCATTGCATGATGGCTTAAATGTGGCTGTGGTGCAACTTGATTACCATCCGAATGCACATAACCAGTCCTTGTCATCAGATGACTTGGAACAGGACGATTTTGATCTTCAAACACCCGTTTTGCCACACCTTCTGCAACAAGTTCGACCAGTAAATCTTCAACAGCAATGCCTTCCATTTTCGACATTTGCCGCAATTGATTCATGAGTGACCATGAAAAATTTAAGGAAACATGATTTTGTGTAAAATCTCTTGTTTCAGATAATTGCTGCGCATCTTCATCGGTAAATTCTTCTTCAAAATTCTGTTCCATATTATCTTCAAAAATTTGAATTTCATCTTCATTTTCGAAGGAATTCATCTGCTCTAATTCCCATTGGTTAGCAGAATCATCATCGTTATTAACAACTTCATGATTTGAGCTTATAGAAACATTATTTTCTGGATCATCAATTTGATTTTCTTGAATTTCTAATTTCTTTTGGGTTGAAGTAGACATTGCATCCTCTTTAATTGATTTTTTCTCAACTAGTTCAGAGGTAACAGCCTTCAACTTAGGCGGACGACCTCTTCCACGTTTAGCGGGAACAGAAACAGATTCATTAGATGATTCTTCAAACAGTGATAAATTAATTTTTGAACGGGAGTGAAAATAAATCACGTGCAAGCTCCAATAAAGAGATAACAACAATAATGAACAATATTTAAAAATTTAATAAGTTCAGGTTTAAACTCAATGAAAAATTCCTACGCTGTTAGAAGGAAACTTGATATTTTAGAAGGAGAGATTTATCTCGCTTCTTAAAGACTCTCATAAATAAAATTAGAGTTCAAGTTGCAAAAAACATTACATTAGGAAATTATTGCCCTAGTCAAATTTTGAATAAATTTCCTAGGGAACTACTTCACATCATCTGGTTCTTGCAAATTTGCAAATTCCAATAACATATTTGAATCTTCGGTCCATCCTGGTTTTACTTTAACAAATAATTCCAAAAAAACCTTTCTTTCAAGATGACGTTCAAGCGAAATTCTCGCATCGGTTCCAAGACTTTTTATACGTGAACCATTTTTACCAATGACAATACCTTTGTGCGAGTCCCTATCAACAACTATAGTTGCTGAGATATCTGTAACATTTTTTTTATGTTCAAATAGCTCAATGATGACTGCAATCTTATAAGGAAGCTCTTGTCCTAATTGGCGGAAAATTTGCTCTCTAATAATTTCTGCGCATACAAATTTCTGAGGGCGATCCGTTAAATCATCTTCTGCATACAACCATTCGGCTTGGGGCAATTGATCTAAGATAAAATGTCTCATTTGAGCGACTTCTTCAGGTCTTTTAGAAGAAATTGCTTGTGGGGTTTCCCCGATAAATTGACACTTAATTTCACCCAAAGCAGATATTTTCTCGGATAACGCTTGAAATCCTTCTGCAATGTTGATCATTCCTTGTTCTACTTCTTCCATTTTAACCTTATCTGACTTAGTTGCAAGAAGCAGAGCCTTTTTATTGTATTTTTTTAATATACCTTCGACCCATTTTGCGTCTTCTTCTGTCCAACCTTGAGTTACATCAATTAAGTAACAGACAAAATCTGCGTCTGCGAGAACACTCCAAGCAACTTTATTCATAACTTGGTTCATTTTTGGCAAACCTTGGGCTTTATGAATTCCAGGTGTGTCTAACAGAAGGGCTTGGCTTTCACCATCCGTATAAACGCCTAGAATTTTATTTCTTGTCGTTTGAGGCTTATTGCTTACAACCGCAAGTTTTGCACCAAGAAACGCATTTAAAAAGGTACTTTTACCTGCGTTCGGGCGCCCTAAAAGAGCTATATATCCACATTTTTTATTCATTTTTCTTTTCCAAAAAAACTTACAATCATTTCTTTTGTCAATTCACCACTCTCAATTTTCTCAATGATTTTATCAGCAACTTTTTTACTTGCTTCTCGTTTACTTGCAGCAGAAGCACGTCCTATTTCAGTTTCACCGATAAAAGCTGCCACAATAAAAAAGGTTTCCTGTGGCGTTCCTTCAGTTCCAATCGCTTTGTATACAGGAGGAACTCCAATGATTCCCTGTGTCCATTGTTGAAGTTTACTTTTTGCATCAAATTTCAATAAAGTATCTTTTCCTGCTAGGAGATCTTCAGAAAATATTTTTAAAAGCCAAGCCCGAGCCTTTTCTTCGCCTGCATCTAATAGCAAAGCAGCTGTAACGGCTTCAAAGGCATCTGCTAGGACATTGTCACGCCGCTGGGGATTAGAATTCATTTCTGCCTTACCAACGAGTAAACATTCACCTATTCCAAGATCACGGCTTTTTAATGCAAGATTTTCTGTACCGACGAGTGCAGCTCTAAGACGAGATAAGTCGCCCTCTTGAAGAGATCTGTGTTCAATCATTGCTTCAGAAGCAACAAAAAAACTTAAAAAAGCATCACCTAAAAACTCAAGTCTTTCGTTTGAAAAAATTCCAGACTTGTCTGTAGGCCAATAGACCAGAGATGAACGATGCACAAGAGAAATTGCAGCCAATTTTTTATCTTGATAGCGATGCCCTTGAATTTCTCCAAGCTTATCAATATTCGCTTCAATCTGCGGGAAGACTCGACTTAATTTATTGAAATTAAGCTCTTTAAAGTGCGTCCTAAGTAAGGTAAGACGTTTTTCAAGCATTAGACAAAGACCTTATCAATAAAACCACCACCAACAACTTCATCACCCAAATATAAAACTGCAATTTGTCCAGGCGTGACTGATTTTTGTTGTGTTACAAATTTTAAAGAAACAGTTTCACCATTTTTTTCTAAGATTGCAGCGCATGGTTGCGAACGGTAACGAATCTTAACTTCGAAATCAATAGAATTTCCAAAATTACGAATCATATGGAATTTTTTAAAAGAAAATCCAGATCGATAAAGATATTTGTCTTCACCCGCAAATACAGTTCCTGTCTCAGAATCAATACGTGTCACATACAATGGATATTCAGATGAGATTTTTAAGCCCTTCCTTTGACCTACTGTAAATTGATGAATACCATCATGCTTACTTAATAAACGTCCGTCTTCATGACGAATGTCACCTTTGATAAGATCTTCTTCAGAAGTTCTTTCTGCTATGAATTTAGCATAATCATTATTAGGAATAAAGCAGATTTCCATGCTTTCTTTTTTGGCTGCATTTACCAGACCATATTTTTCAGCAATAATTCTGACTTCAGTCTTAGTTAAATTTCCAACTGGGAAAAGCACTTTAGAAAGTCTGTCTTGGGTCATTGAAAATAAAAAGTAACTTTGATCTTTTTTAGAGTCTAACCCTTTAACTAATTTATATTGTCCATACACTTCATCATAATGAATTTGCGCATAATGCCCTGTAGCAACATAGTCGCAGCCGAGTCTTTGCGCTCGATCTAGTAAATGATCAAATTTTAAAAAAGTATTACATGCCACACAAGGATTTGGCGTACGCCCTTTTAAATACTCATCGGTAAAATAGTCAACGACATTTTCTTTAAAATCGTCTTGATAATCAAAAACATAAAAAGGAATACCCAGCTTATGTGCAACCAAACGCGCATCCGCTACGTCATCTAAACTGCAGCATGTATCGAATTTACTATTTGGATCGCAACTGCTTTCATTTTGCGAATAGTCCCACAATTGCATGGTCACGCCGATAACATCATATCCTTGTTCAACTAAGATAGCTGCTGCGACTGAACTATCAACACCACCCGACATTGCAATTAAAACTCTTTTTTTCATACTCTTAAGTCTCAGAAGAAATGGATTTGATTTCGTAATCACCGTAGCCATGCTGTGCCAAAAAGCTTTCCGCTTGTTCTTCAAGATTTATATTGCGAATAAATCCTCTTAAATAAAAAGTAATTCCTTCGAATTCATGCTTGCTCCAATCAAGTGGAACAAAAATATCACGATCCTCAATAAAATAATCTGCCCAATAGAGATCAAGATAATCAATCATATTTATAGCAATTTCATTATGATCTACTTTATCATCTAACTCTCTAACATAAACACATTCAATTGGATATAAAACACTGTTGTCATGCTTCCTTAAGGAAACTTTTAATTGAATTTGCTCTTTACAAACACCAGCTTCAATTTCAAATTCTTCATTTTCTAAATAGGCCGCATGCTTTTTATTTAAAAGTTTTTTAATATTTAAATATTCTTCTTCTAACCAAATATTTTCTATTTTATTATGAGGTAAAAATGCTAGTTTTTTCAAATTTTTTACTCCCTAGCTAAATTTCTAGTAAAATTCTTAAGAAATAGTTTCACCTTCTCTATATCATCTAGAGTTTCAAAAGGCTTCACTGTTCGGGTAAATTTCAATGTATCACTCTGCTTATCTATAGAAAGGATATTCGGATACATTGGAACCCTATTCAATAGAGACTCAATAATAAAAAATATTTCAGGTGATAATTGACTTTCAACAGAACTTAACCAGACACTCACATCAGAGTGTCTCTGATTTTCGACGAGTTTAGTAAGAGATACTTCAATAAATGAAGCATCACTTAAAGTGATACGACGAATTGTCTTAAGGTGATTTCTAACCATTGGATCATTTATATCGAAATCACAAAGGGTTTGTGCTGTTTCTTTAGCAATGTTAAGTAACAGATTCCAACCGACTTGAAAAAGAAATTCAGGACCAACAAGATTAAAGCATTCCACACCTTTTTCTAATTCACTTTTTTCTTCATGCAACTTGATATTGTAATCAATTGGGTTGAGCAAACAAACCTCTAAGGCAATATTGAGCAAACCTTTTACAATGCCTAATGAACGGCTTAATGAGTCATTACTAATGGAGTGCATTACCCCAGAAAGTAAAATATTTGAAATATGTGCGACTCTTTCTTTTAAAAGAGAACCTTTCATTGGGTCATTATTTGTTATTTCAGCAAAAACCTTCTCAATTAACAAGTTCATTTTATTAACTGAACGGGAGTAAACAAATTCGGATCTCACTAATAATTTTTGACATTTTTCAATGATTTTTTCTGTAGATTCATTGATAAAATCTCTGTCTTCATAAAAATACTCTGGAGAAATATTTTCCGAGCCTGTAAGCTGCTTTAAAGTTCCTTCCCCTAAAGCAAGCTGCATATAGCGCACGCCTTCTTCACAGTCGAGTTTTGAAAGAAATTCTGTAATATTATCAACAGCCTCTGGATCGATAGCACTTTCAGTAGCTAATGATACAATAGGGTTTTTTAGCTTATTAAAAGCTTCAACCCTTTTTTCTTCGAGTTTCTGAGCGTCTAAAATAATTTGTTTCAAAGCTTTTTGGCTCTTAGGCGCAAGAGTTTTTAATGCCTGCTCTTGCGCCACAAAACCTTGATCGGCAAGACGAGCATTTTTCCAGCGCAAACCATCTTCAAGAGATTCCTGCCGAACAAGCATAGCAGCATGGGCAAAAACAGAACCTGCAAGACGCACGTTATTTTTGTACAGGGCATCCACAAATGGTTTAATTTGTTCAAAAGTTTCCGGATTCTCGTCACGTAAGCGTAAAAAGAATTTTTTATCTTCTGTAACCCACCAATTTTCACGCATTTCTTCAGTTACTTGTGTAACTCCTTCAGGAATTATTTCAAATATTTTTGAAAAGACAAGTACAATGGTTTCTTCTTCAAGTTCAAGCAAACGTTCTACCGCAAATTCAGGACTGATTTGTAACCATAATCTCAGCCATGACATAAATTTATCGTAAGAGATGTCTTCGGTTTGCAATGCTGAAGATTTCTCCCAAAGATCGAAATCCAATACTTTTTGTAACTGAGCACCACGAATCCACTCAATAACCTCAATGGAATCGCCCATACCATGTGACATAATGCTGCGATAAAGTAGGTGAGCAGGCGCAACTTGAGTCAAAAATGGCAGCATGGGCTGCGCCGTTAACCAATCTATATTCAATAAAGCAGGCGCCAATGGATTTTCTGCATCAGGTTTCCATGGTATAGCATGCAAAGCTTCGCTTGCAGAGCTCAGCGTACGGTAGGAGCTTGCTTCATAACTTTCTTGAGATAAATATTTTGGCGTACGTAGCATGAACATTTTTTTCCAACTCCTTGACCAAATCACCTTGAAACAGGCAGTCTTATAAAAAGAGTATTTATATATAAAGCGGATAACACATTTGTACAGAGGGACGAAAAACAGAGGTATCAACTTCAAACAGTTTGGCCGTAGCATGTAATAATGGTTTGCGGAAGGAGAATTTGTGGCTCATCGCTCTTATAAGAGCAAATCTCCCAAAAAAACAGTATTATCCACAAATAAAACCTTCACGGGTACAGAGCAATTTGTTACGTTTTGGGGCGTGCGTGGGACCATTCCAACTCCAGAACAAAACAGGCTAAAATATGGCGGCAACACTCCTTGTATTGAAATACTTAACATTTCATCGCAAAAGCACAATTCTTTAATTTTTGATGCAGGCACAGGTATAATAAAGTGCTGTGAAAACGCATTGTTGCGAGGAGATAGAGTCTTTCACCTATTTTTTTCCCATATGCATTATGACCATATCATAGGTTTAACAAAATTCCTCCCTTTTTTTAGGAAGGATTGTAAAATTCACATTTATGGTCAAGCTAAGTTCTCAAAAACACTGAAAGAAATTATTCAACATTTTTTTATAGCCCCTTTTTTTCCTGTCGAATTTTATCAACTTCCCGCTCTCAATAATATCTATTTCCACGAGTTAAATGGTCTAAGTCAAATTGATATAGATGGTATTCATATTAACATTCAACCTCTCAATCACCCACAAGAAGCGCTCGCATTTAGAATTTGGAGTTTAGACAAAAGAACCAGCGTGGTTTATGCAACAGACCATGAACATGGCTCTAATTTAGATATTGAGCTTGAAAAATTTATTAAGGAAACTGATATTTTTATTTACGACTCCACATTTTCAGAGAGCAACTATAAAAATCATATCGGTTGGGGGCATTCTACTGCAAAAGAAGGCGCCACTTTGGCTAAAAATGCAAATGTAAAAAATTATATAATATTTCATCACGATCCTTCAAGTACAGATACATATCTCGAAGAAAAAATACTATATGAAGCGAAAAAAATTTTTGATCAAAGCTATCTTGCAACCGAATATCAAAGCATAAACGTCAGCGAGCTACATACGTTATTGACGCCAAAGTAATATTATGGGAGACAAGAAGCGTGGATAACGGCAGACTCTACAATCCGTTACCCCCTTTCTTTACTTCGCCTGGAATGATATCAAATGACGTTTCAAAATAAGCACAACCGCTCATTTAAGCCTGGATTTAAAACCCTGCGAAAAGAGCAGACCCTTCCCACAGAAATCATAGCGAATCCAAACCGTCCGCAATGGATCAGCCGTTTGCCAGCGCAAATTGATATTGTGTTTTTCGATCTTGAAACTACGGGTGGGAATCCACAAAATAGTTCAATTATCGAAATTGGTGCGATTAAATACAAACATGGCAAAGAAGTTGGGCGTTTTGAAACATTAGTAAATCCCAAAAGAAATATTCCAAATATCGTGCAAAAAATCACTCATATTAATAATGAAATGATCAAAAACGCGCCAACCTTGGAAGAAATTTTTGATGACTTTATAAATTTCATTGGAGATTCTGTTATAGTTGCACACGGTGCCCAAGGTGATATTGCTTATTTAGTTCATCATATGAGAGAATTAAAAAACTTAGAATTTAAAAACTTTTATTTCTGCACACATCTCATCGTTTCAAATATTTTACCAGAAATGCCTTCAAAAACATTATCAGGGGTTGCTGAATATTTTGAAATACCTGTATTAGACGCCCACAAGGCACTCGATGATGCTGAAATGACCTCATCGGTTTTCTGGAAATTACTTGAAGTTTGCGAAAGAAATGGCTTTAAAACCTGCGAAGACCTTTTTAAAATACAAGCCGACGCAGAAACTGTCCGTAAGCTTGGTCCGGGAATAAATCCCACGATCGTGGACAATATTCCGACCACACCCGGTATACTTTATATATTAAATTCTCATCATGAAATTTCATATATCACTGCAAGTGTAAATTTAAGAAAATCATTACAGCAATTAACAGAAATTAGTTTAGACAAAGAGATGAATCGTATAGTTGTCGACGCCTCTGGATTTAAATTTGAGCGTACGAATAATTTATTAGAATCTCTCATTAAAGAAAAACGTGAATTAAAGCGTCTTTCACTTTCAATAGATCCACGAAAAAGTCAAAGCAGAAGCGAAAATTTTTTACAAATTTTTATTCCTGAAGATATGCTTGAATATGCACGAGATTATCCTCATAAAGTGCCTTTCATTATTCCTCAACATGAAGAAATTCATAATGGGGAGTTTTTGGAAGAAGAAACTTATGTAGAAGAAAATAAAATAAATAATAATCTCTATGCAACTTTTGGTGAACAGGATGACACAGTCATTCCAATTACAAAAACAAGACGTATTTTAAGTATTTCGCGTTCCGACAAATTCAAAATATTGAGACGCAGAAATCATTCCATTGAATCATGTGTGCGCATAGGACATTTAAAAGAAGGCGTAGGCTATTGTTTTGGCCCATTTGCCCAACCCAAAGCCGTGTTACAAGAAGTGCAAGAACTGCTCAAACATTTTCCAATAGAATTTAACAACTTTACTATGCAGGAAAGATTTGCGCATTTGAGAGTTATTATTTCTCTTTTAAATGGAAATATTGAGCAAGAAATTAAGAAAATTGAAAGAGAAAATAAAAAAATCAATGCTCTAAAAAATTTCTCAAATTACCTTCGTAATTTAAAACTCATAAAAGATATCAATCAAATTTCTGAGTACTTTAATAAAAATTATATGAGCAATATTCCTAAATCAGGTCTTTGCCTTATCTCAAATAACGATTTTAAAGAATTTGACGTTGCCGTTGTCGTCCGTGGCAGAGTGGCTAAAAAGAGTCGCCTTCCTTTTGAACAAGGCGATCGTCTCAAAAGCCCTCGTTACTTTACAAGGCTCTTTGAAAATTATTACGACGAAATCATGGCTCCTCTTTCGCCAATTGTTTTTACCGATGACCACTGCTCAGACATGGAATTATTTTCATATTGGCTGCAGAATAAAAAAGGAGAAGGAGAGTGGGTTGAATTCTCAGAATTAGAGCCTTTGTTTAATACGACTTTATTGTAATACTTAGTCATTTATGATGGAATATTGAAATTAATTATTTTCTGTAACTATAGCTTTCATAATGACAGGAAGATGGTCTGATTGCATAATATTTGGCATACTTGTATATTCTAATATATTAATATCCGAATTTTTTAATATATATCCAATTTGATCTAGCCACCCCATTTCGAGCTCGTTACGTCTTTTATTTTTTTTATTATCCAGAAGGCAATTTCTGATGGCCTGATAGATGAAACGTATATCTGTCTTAGAATTTTTATTTTCACTTGCTTCAGCAAGCACTTCTCGAGATCTTATCAATGCAGCACCTTTGTTTGGTTCAGGGTATTTATATGTAGGAAGAAAAATTTTTTGCGATATTGGGAAAATAAACCCATGCTTTTTGACAAGTGAGGACTGATTTAAATAACTGCTTTTCCAAAGGGATTTGAGTTCATTTGGTGAAAATAATGCTTTTACGAATGAATCAGTATAAGGATTAATTCCAATACGTATAAGTTTATCTATATGTATTCTATAGTTAAGATCTCCCATAAAAAAAGTACAATGAGTTAAATTTGTTGGATTAATTTTACTCATAATGTCATTAACATGTTTATCTCTCTTAATATCACAATTTGCATCTAAATGCGCAGTAATAGCTGTAATATTAATGTTCTTATAAGTAAAGCTACCAAATATACCTCCTTTGCCAGATAAACTGGTTCTTATATTTCCAGACTTGACATTAATGCCGCGAGATCTGCATAAAATACCTAAATGTTGAGTGTTTGGATATTCTTTTCCTGGCTTAGTCAATCCAATCATTGAATGACTTAATATTTTTGAATAAGGAGAATTTCTACATAAACTTTCTGTTAGAGAATGTCCTCCAATAGCACCAAATATTGCACCTTTTCTACTGGCTTCTTGTAAACCTATCACAATTAAATCTGGCCATTCTCGATTATTATCATGAGGAAATAATTTGTATCTTAATTTAGCTATTGTATCTTCTGAAGGAACTGAATTCCCACAGTTCCAAGTCATTAAGGTTATTTTTAACATTTGATGCTCTCTTATATTTATGTTGCCGAAAATTAGAAATATCAAAGAATAAAGTTATTACTTTTCAAGCAGATCTCCTCTAGAAACAATTACCTAGCTAAGTTGTATCTCTAAGTATTGAAAGATAAATATCAATATTTTTACAAAATTATTTACTGTTCTAAAGAGATAACAGCATTCACTTTTCACTTTAAAGTAAGTTCCATCTATTTTCCAACTTCCATAAAGATTCTTTCTAAGCTTATAAAATCTCTTAATGAATACTCTCAAATTCAAATTTATTCCGATATAAATAATTTTCATTAAAAAGAATATTTATTTTAATATCAACTTAAAATTTAAAAAAAATTTTTTATAAAAAATTAGCAAATATTTCATATAATGAGAATTAAATTTTAAATATAAAAATATAACATTGTCAAAATTGAGATGAACGTACAGGAATCGTAAACATACAAAAGTTTATTCAGGTTCGGATATTAAATTGCCCAAGAATATTACAATTGATTACTGCTCTCGAATTTAACTACTACTTGGAATAAAAGATAATGCTTTTTGCGGTTTATTTAGTATAGATTTTAATGAAATTTTCGTCGTTCCATATTTTCACACGGTTGGTGGAACTCATTTTCCATATCCTGCTCTTATCAAAGTTGCAGAATATAGCATGAAGGAGCAAATAGATTACCAGGTCATGAGCAATTAGCCTCGTTTTTAAAATCAAACATATCTAGATTGAAGAGCAGTAGATTTCTCGGATTTTCTAAAATATTTTCAAAAAATAAGGGTGGATTTGGAGAAGCTTTGCGATATCAAAATGTCCAACATTTTAGAGAATATTTATATAATAATAAAGACAAAGCATTTAATTTATATAGAAGACAAAACTCTTATTATCAAACTGGCCACTTTGGGCCTCCAACATTTTTTGAAGTAACAAAACCAAGCTCAGGAGAATTGCCTACGGATGGAAAAATCTTTTTTAAAAATTTTCATTTAAATGAAGTTTTATATTGATCTGATTTTGATATAGAATTAAAAGTAAATCAAGAGTTTTTCAAAAAAAATATAAACTCTACGTTATGACGATATTTGCTTTGTAGAAATTTTCTTAATTTATAAATAATTTTTTATTAATATTTTATCATAGCATTTCTTATAAAATATAAAATAATTATTTTAGTTTATTGAATTTATTTAATTTAATAAACTTATTTCCGTATTTAGAACAATTAATAAAGTATTTATTTATTAATTGCCCTTATTATAAACATTTTATTTCTTAAAATATTTTTATATGCACTCATATATATCTTTGCCAAAAATATAATTTTGTATTATTAATTCTCTGTATAAAATTTATTTAAAGGAGTATCCCGAATGAAAACAAAAAATAAACATTTACTATTAAAAATATTTGGACCTATCTTCGCTTTAAGTATCAATATTAATGTAGATGCAAGTGTATTCGATAAAAATAATATACCAATTGAAATAAAAGATAAAAAAAGCACACAGAAATTAGCGGGAGAACCAACTGAACCAAATGAAAAAACATGGGGATACAATGAAAAAACAGGTAAATTCATCCATCCTTCTATAACCCCAGACAATGAAGGCCCACAACCTTTTAAAGGAAGCTTAAATTATTATGACAATAATCAATATGTCCATAACATGAAAATGGAGGGATTTATTCCTTATGTTGCAGGCTATGGACACAGTTGGCAAGCAGTTTTAAACTGGCAAGGACGGCGTTATTTGTATGATTATGAAACAACTATGTATAATTTATTCGACATTACAGATGCAAAAAATATTAAATTCATGAATAGAAAAAATTTCGATATTAAAAATGGAGAGCATCAATTTGGACCATTAACAATAAAATATAATAAAACCTTGAATAAAACAATTGCAGTGCAATGTTACGAAGTCCCACGCTATGGAGTCCTCGAAAATAAATATTTGTATAAAGATCAAGTAAAAGCAATTCGTGAAAGAAAAATGTTGAGAGGTTTTAGAATATATGAAGTTACAGACCCTGAATGGACTCAATGGAAACTCCTTTCTGAAACATCTTTGGATGAAAATGCAAATGGAAATACAATAGCACAGCAAGGTTCTGGTTGTTTAGATGTTCCTGTTTATTATGGTGGCAAATATCTTTTTGTTGCAGGAGCACCTGATGATTCTTACGCTTTGACAGAATATAAATCATATTTATTTTCTGCCCCTCAATTGGTTTATGATGTTTCTAATCCCGAAAAACCCAAAAGGCTTTCGATTTGGTCTGTACCTGGTCAAAAATTAGGTGAAGAAAAAGAGTATGCAAAAAATCAACATGCTGGAAATAAAACAACATGGATGGGCGCAAGAATGCCGCTCTTTATTCCAAAAGACATAGAAGAAGGAGGAAAATATGCTTATGCTGCAATGGGTGGTCTGGGTTTTTACGCTGTTGATATTTCCAATCCAAATAAATTAACAACAATTTCTCATTTAGATTTTCCATTGAATGTTTCAGGAACAGTTGGTGACAATATAGATGTTTCTAAAGCCAATTCAACGGGCATGATTTATTACAGTGGATATCCTTTAGCCGAAGATTGCCATGAGCCATATAAAGAAATATATGCTATTGATGTAAAAGATCCAAGTCATCCTAAAATTGTAAATACTTTACCTAGACCAACTCCGCCTAAAAACGCTCCTTTCACAGATTATTGTCAAAGAAGAGGTAGTTTTGGGCCCAAAAGAAGTGGATATGCATCCATAAATACAGGAACTCCAAATCAAAGATATTTACCATATGCCTTTTACAACGCTGGAGTGCAAATATTTGATGTGAAGGATCCTAAAAATCCTACGATATCAGCTTATTTTGTTCCAAAAATGTCTGGTGAATTTATCGGAAAAGACGGAAAAACGAAGGTGAAAAGCGATCCTTCGAATCCAGTACACAGTATTTTCGTAGAATGGGATCGAAATCTAATTTGGGCATTTTCAAATCATGGGATTTATGTTTTGTCGACTTCACTTTTAGGTGCGCCTATAAAAGAGTTCATTGCGAGGAATTAAATTTTTAATAATAGGATTTTTATAGAAGAAATATATTAACCAACCAGAATGAAATTTTAATTTTTATGTACTATTTGGATGCTGTCATTTTTTATAAGCTTTGGGCACCAATATATTTTTTGGTTATAAATAAACTTGTAAGAATATTTACATTGACAAATTATTATTAATATATTAAAAGAATTTTTGGTTACTTATTTAAGTTTACAGAATAATTTTCAATTGGAAATTATTTTTGAAATAAATTAATTTTTAAATAAGAAATTTAACTATTATAGTCCTCTTATGTCAACTCTAGAAAAGTGGGAAATAATAGATTCATTAAATATGTTCTTTAGAGCACCAAATCATAGCTCTCACGTTTGCATAATAAATAACTTTTTTATAACCACAACTCTTCTTATTTCAGTGCAAAAATTTGAGATGAATAATAATTAAAATTAATGAAAAAATTAGCTGTAATAGATATTTTGAAGATGTAATAAATTTCAAATTAATTAAACCAGACATTAGATCATTGTACTCACAAAATATGCCATCATCATTAAAATCAGTTTGGAAAACGTAATATCTAAGAAATTATATCACTTCACTCCTAAAACAATAAAATTAATAATTTTCATTTTTCATTTAAATATTTGGGGATCTGAAATGGATAATATTATTATTATATTTTATAGCGAAAGTAAATCTGATAATCCTTGGATGCAAAACACTCCTGAGGATACTAAAAATGTATTTAATTCAGCAGTTCTAAATCTTCTAATCTATATAAATAGCAATTTTGTGTTAAAAACTATATCGCTAGAGTCCTTTTATTGAGACTATAAAAAAAGTATTATGTTTTAACTTTTAGAAAAAATCTTATATTTACAAATGGACGTAAAGTACAAATAGAAGATTTAGAATTTAGAAGCTACCCAACATAATTAAGCCACCAAGTAATCATTATGAATATTGAATTTTTTAATAAATATTAAGCAATGTGCTATCCATATAAAATTCTCAAATAGTTTAGGGTCTCGCTCATAACGAATATTAACCTTTCGATAATTTTTTATGGTTTTCATCAGTAAACGTGACTCATGAGGATTTGCAGAGTCAATATGCAAAGAAACTAAGAGTCCCTCCTTATCTACCATTTGCATGACTTTTGTTCCTTTTCGAATCTTAGTTTTCCCGATCATTGCTCCGCCCTTAACAGCTTTTACAAAAGTTCCATCTACTGAAACCGTGTTTAAATTTGCACTAAAATATTTTTTATAGCTTGCAAAAAACTGCGTGTAGGTTTCTTTCCATGCATCCAACTTTGAGAGCTTTGTAAACCAGTAGTAGCAAGTACTTTTCGGCAGATATTTTCTGCTTAAATTCCTCCATTGAATGCCAGTAATTAATATATAAAATATTCCAGAAAGGATTTCTTCTGGATCGTGTTTCCTTGATCTGATCTCTAGTTTAAATTGAATCATGACTTGCGAAGCACTTAAAATTTCTTTATATTCCATGATGGTACCTTTTTTGTTTTTTTTAGTCGAAAACTAAGGCTCCATCTTCTTAAAAATAATCAATCTTCACTAAAAATCATGTTAGACAGCTTCTAATTTAAATCCAATGGATACAGATTTTTTAAACGATATTTTGAGTGATTTTTGCAATTTAATTACCAAAATCAAATCATATTCATCATAGAAAACATTACAAACTCCATTCAACCTATTTCATTTTCTTCGGATCGACTTCCTTATTTTTTATAGATTCATTCTCTATTTCCTTTTTAATTATAAGTTCATTCTCAATTTTCAAATTCAATACATAATGATCAAGCGCTTTCATTCTGAGATATCTAACCATCTCGGTATGCTTCTTTATATCCCTATTTAAAAAGTACAGGTTTTCAAAATATGTGCGCTCATAATCAATTCTTTGTAATTCCTTTTTTTGTGTTTCACGTATTGTTTCGTTACTATATAGGATATTAAGAATTATTTTTTTCAACGCTTCTTTATCTAGATATTTCTCTTTAATTCTTTCATCATTGCGCACTTCAGACAAATAATCGAAATGCCTAACATCCCTGCGCCCTCGCGCCATCGCGTATTGGTGCTGTAATTCTGCAAATCTTTCCCAAGTGTATGAAAGAGGTGAAAAGACATTGACTCTCATAACTTAGACCTCCAATTAATTGATCGGAGGTCTTTAGCTTTTTTCTTAAAATAGAAATTTATTCACGTAATATTAGCATGTTAATTCGAAGCTAAAAGATTAAAAATTGCTAAGAACTTAACTATAAAAGTAGAAATAAAATATATTGATAATTCTCCCAATAAGTAAAAGTTCTTTGCTTTTAAGTATATAATGAATTATGAAGATTTTCTTGGCCAACTCTTTTAAACCTAGCAATGGTAAGGCTGTTTTGGAGATCTCTCATAAAATGAAAAAAATAAATTTTCTAGCGATATTAAGTTCAACTTATCTATTGGTATCTTGCGTTTCAAGTCAAGATATTGAAAAGAATTCTCGTACAGCAGAAACTATCACAACTTTGGCTCCAACAACTCCTTTTGACTCAAATACCATTGATGGAGTTCTTGCGACAGTTGCTGATCAAGTAATTTTATTAAGTGATTTTCAACAAGCCGTTTTCGTTGCCACTCAAGGCCAAAGCAATATCCAAGCAAATGGGTATATTATTGGTGGATCTTTCACCCCTGCTCAGGCTCACCAAGTTTTGGATGGTTTAATTAATCAGAAAGTATTACAAATTAAGGCCATAGAGCTAGGCTTCGATATTTCCGAAGAGGAACTTGAAAGTCGAATTCAAGATTTTATTAAACAGAGAGGACTTACTGAAGCTGACTTGAGCATACAATTAACGCAAATGGGCAGAAGTATTGATGATTATCGCGTAGAATTCAAGAATGAATTGTTAAAACAACAGGTTATAGGCAGAATTATCAGCCCGCAAGTCAGTGTCACCGATGATGAAATCAATCATTTCTATTTACAACAAACCGGTAGCGTTAAGCAAGTTAGCACTGTAAAACTTAGAAGTTTACTTATAAAAATTCCCGAAAATCTCAGTTCTAATCCTAATAGTTTTAAACCTATACAGGATGTAGAAAAAGGAATTGCATCAGGGGATGACTTCATAGATCTTGTCAAAAAATACTCAATGGCCAGTGATGCGACAGATACCGAAGGTCTTCTTCCCCCACGCACGCTGACTGAGCTTCCCTCCGTTCTGAGAGAAAAACTTACGAATCTAAAAGTAAATGAAGTTGTTGGCCCTCTCTATATAGGCAGTTCAGCATTTTTCTTTCAATATCTTGGAGCACAATTTTCTTCAGGCAGTGATTTGGAAAAAAATTATGGAAATTGGAAATCCAAACTACAAGAAATTAAATTTAGCGAAAGACTCAGTGAATATTTAAATACTGAAAGGTCAAAACTGCGAGCAAATGTTCGCCCATTTGAAATCAAAAGATAAATAATGTTAGTATCAAAAATAAATAAGCACTTTTCAATTTTTCTCTATTATAGGATATGAGAATGTGGATACTGAATCTTCAGAAACAGTTGATAACCTAGTCATCGGCCTTGGTGCAGCAGGTATTGCCACTGCAAAATTATTGAGCCTCAGCAATCCAAATGAAAAAAATTTAGCTCTTGAACACCATTTTGAACCTGGAGGGTGTGCAAGCTATTTTGCTAGAGGAAATCCGCGCCGCCTATTTGATGTAGGCGCAACCCAATTAGTTGAATGCGAACAAAATGGAATTCAATACAATCTATTTAATCTTGGCCATGCCCATCGCGATCCTGATATTAAAAGTCACAAAATAGAATATATTACTTTCCATCTTCCTGAGTATAATATTAAATTGTTATTAAAATCTGATGGTGAAATTAAAATAATCGAAGGAATTATTGATGAAAACGAATTAAAAAATTTAATTCGTTTTTTTAAATTTACAAACAAAAATTCTACTTATTTATGGAGCTTAATCAAAACTATTCCTAAATTTCCGATAATTTCAAAAAAAGAATTTTTCGAAAACCTGTCAATATTCTTTTCTTTAAATTTTATAGGGCAAATTAAAACTATTTTTACAATTTTTTTTAGAACTTCAACAATTGTCTCTCTCTTCGGCATAAAGGAAGAGCATGTTATTTCACACAAAGTAATTAACTCATTACTTATAGATACAGCACAAACCGACATGGAAAACACACCTTGGCTTGTGGGATGCATGGGTTTAAGCATTTTGCATAAAGGCATTTATAGATTAGATGGAGGTATGCGAAGTTATTTCAAGCCTATGGCGACTCAAATTTCTAAAAGAAAAATGCATGTCATATATGCTCAAGAAGTAACAGAAATAACACATTTTGATGACGGATATTTTATAAAAACGATCGATCGAAATAAAAACCAAAAAAATTATGTTGTGCGTGATAATCTTTTTGTTAACTCTTCAATATGGAACGTTGTTAAACTATTCAATGAAGATCTGTTTTTGTATAATCACAAAACTTTCAAGAAATGGAAAGAAAAAAGTGAAGAATCTCAGGGCTGGGGAGCTCTTGCACTTTATGGTTATTTTAATGATGATTTAGCATATCCTAGAGAACCATGGTATCACCAACTTTTTCCAGATAAAACTGAAGAAGCTGAACTGTCATCTTCACTCTATTTATCAATCTATCAGCATGAACACGACTCTAAAATACGGTGCTTTACTGCTACTCTTCATATTGAAATCAGTTTATTTAAACCAAATAAGAAAGAAATTTACTTGGAGCAGATTAAAAAAAGAATCGAAAATTCAATAAATTTGCAAATATTAGATTGTGAAATTGCCACACCATTTACATATGAGAAATATACACTGAGAAATAAAGGACAGGTCGGAGGACTCGTTGCAAATTTCAAAAACTTTTTATTTAAACCAACTCCTTCTATGATTTATCATTACAATAATAAATCGAAATTGTATCTTATTGGAGATTGCGTTTTCCCCGGTCAGGGCGTAATTTCCTCAACCCTAAGCGGTATAATCGCATGGGAAAGAGGTACTGGGCACAAATTTAAGAATTTTATAAAAGGTCTATATTAAATATCTGTGGTTTTCAAGAGAGAAATAGTCTCGTCGAAAATTCCAATATGATAATTTTATTTATTTCAAGTTTATTTTAATTTAGATTTTTTGAAAGTGAACTTTCAGATTCAAATTATGTAGAATCCATAATTTTAGATTCACCAATTAGTTATTTTCCAGGTAATGTTATTATCAAAAAGAAAAAGATTACGATATAATGTTATCCGGAATGAAAATTTTTTCTTTTAAATACTTAGATAATAGCACTTATTTACAAACTAATATATCAAACAATATAACCCATTTAAAACTCATATTCTCAGACAAGATAAAATTTTAATAAATATATTTTATCTTTTACCAAAAAAAATAAAGAAATTGAGAAAATAAATTTAAAAAATATTTGATTTTTAATTTTTTTATTATACTATTATAAAAGTTCTTCTGGAATATTTTTTTGTTACTTTATTAAAGTAACAAAAAAATAATAACTTTCATCTTTAAAGGAGGGAATAGTTGAAATTGCTTCTGTATTTTAAAATTCAAACCAGAGCAAGGAGACACCTATGTTTAGAAAAATTATTTTTATTTTTTCAGTGATCTTTTTAATGGGTTTTAATTCATACGGTCAAGAAGATAATTCTGAATTTGTTACAATAGATGGAATCCAAGAACTTGAGTTGAAATTTGATAAAGAAGTCATACTATCTCCAGATAAGATTGTCATTATTCCAGAAGAAGTTCAAAAATATAAATTCCTAAAAATAATACCCACTCAAGCGATGATAGAAAAAAATAAACAAGCAAATATAGATATGCAAAAAATGGGTGGTGAATATGATTATAGGGAAGGAATCATTCCGTTTTCCAACTCACAGGGCTCGATTGATCTCAGTATGAATAATGTACCTGTCCTTAATCAAGGCGCAGATGGCACTTGCGTTACCTTTGCAGTTACAGCGGCACTGAATGCAAAAGATAAACTTGGTGATTATATCGATCAACAATGCGCCCTTGCACTTGCACGAGGGTTAGATATGAATCTCTGGAATGGTACTTTTGCTAAAATCGTTTTAAACATGATTTGGAAAAATGGATATATTCAAAAAGGAAAATGTTTCGGTTCAACTTATCCAAACAGCAGACAAGTTGTTAGTCCACAAAACTATAGAAATGTCAGCGATAAAAAATACTCTGAAAGTATGACATGGTTCTATGAAAACCAAGGAAGTATTGAGGCATTAAGAGGCGCTATTGACAAAGGATATCGTGTATTATTGGGTGTTAATATCCCTCAAGTAAATGGATTCGATGTCAAAGTTGGAGAAAGAAGTTATAGCGGTGGTTTATGGGCTTGCCATCAAGGAAACTCTAGAAATTATTGCTCCCTTAATGGCATAGGCCATGAAGTCATTGCTTATGGATATGATGATAAACAAAAATTAATAAAAATCCGTAATTCATGGGGTCAGAGAATGGGTGAATCCGGTGAATTTTATATGACTTATAATTTCTTCAATGCAATGACATGGGATCAAATTACATTAAAAAATTAGAATACATTGAGCTTTAATTTATTATTATCCAACTTTTCTGTCTGAAAAATTATTCTCAGACTCTGTATTCTCATTGCTCATTTGTACATTACTAAATTTATTTATTTCATATAGTTCATCTTCTACAATATTTTCATTCTCTCTGCCAATAAATTGAATTTCCTTGATTTCCTTCATAATAGCATTTATTGGAAAGTGTAAAGAATTTGCGATAAATAAACTTTTTTCTAAATAATTTAATGACATTTTTTTCAGATCTTCATCAAAATCTTTTTCTATTATTTTCCTTAATATATGCCCCAATAAATAATAATAATCATAATTATGAGCTTGAAACTTATCATTGTTTTTAACTAATAAGTTGAGCGCTTCTGCATAATGCCCAAGTTCTTCATGACATTGAGTTAAAGCTAAAATTGCATTCATATTATTTGGATTGTCATTTATCAATTGTTTGAGCAAACGCATAGCTTCTTCCCAATTTTTCTCCTCAATGGCGATTAAACTTGCTACAACATATGGTTCTTGTGCAAATGGATATCTTAAATGCATTGCATTATAAGTCCAGCACATGTCTCCTTCTTTATCTTTTTGTGATAGACACCTTAAATAATTCCGCCAACTAAAATAGCTTGCATTTTTCTCGAGACATGTCTTTTTTAATAAATTTAATCCTTTTTGCATATCCATTTCATCAGATCTATTTACTAAGTACATTCCACATGCCTCAAAAGCAAATCTATTATGTATACCTTTGTTTTTTTTAAGATAATTAAATAACTTATCAGATGTTTTCACACACTCTGCAAATTGAAAAGCTATCAATGCTAATGCAATAAAAACTGGATGAAGTTGTCTCATCCTAATAAGGTGTTTACCCAATTCAATTAACGATTTGTTATCAAATGTTTCATTTAATGCACACATCCAAATATGGTAAAAATCTGCACGATCGTAATTTTTACTTAAATGCAATACAGCTCTTGAAGATAAATTTATAACTTGTTCCCATTCTTCTTTGGCTGCATACACTTCTAATAATCTTTTCAGACTCAAACAAGATTTTGCCGTAGGATTTATTTCTCGCCAAAATGAATTTGATTGGTTTTCCAAGTAACGGATACTAAAATTCACACCGTTTTTTTGCATATACCCCCCGGAAAATCATTTCTAATGATTTATTTAAAATAATTTCGGAAATAAATAAGAAATAATAAATGAGTGACAGCAAAAAATTGGAACAATGAAAAAAATTCTAGGCAATTCTTTCTAATATATATTTAAAACTCAATAATGTTATCAGCAAATTTTGAAAACTCTTCACGATTTTCTATTAAAACAAATGTGGCACCCCGCTCGGTCATGACTTTCATTAGATTTCCTAATATTTGAATATCTGGTCCATGCAGTCCTGTACTCGGATGGGTTAAAATGAACCATGCACCTTCAAGACTCGCTCTTTTAAGTTCAAGTGTTAAATTCAATCGCTGCAATTCTCCCCCACTTAAGGAATCCATCCCCTGACCAAGCTGAATATAACCAAGACCAAATTGGCAGGCACGCGAGACTTTACTGGCTATATGCTTATGATTTTCAAATACTTCTAATGTTTGTTCCAACGTAAAATCCATAATATCTGCTAAATTTGCACCTTTAAACCTAGGTAATAGACTCCGAGAATTTAATTTAGCCCCAAGACACAATTCACATTCAACACGAACCGATTGAGCATATTTCTGCGGAAGCTCTATATATCCTCTCCCCTCACACTTATCGCATCTACCGAACTTAGAATTCCAAGAAAAATGACTTTCTGTTAAACCCATAACCTGACTTGCAGGGAGTTTTGCAAAAATTTCCCTGAGGGGAGCTATAACTTCTAAAGCTGAGGCAACACTTCTGCGAGAGCTGCGTGTCATACTGCCGGGTTTTACATAACCAACTATATTTACAGATATATTTTTGCTATTAACCTTTGAAAATTTTCCATATTGAGGGATACGGGTTAAATCTTCTTCTAAGCCTTTCCCACCAAATGCAGAGAGCGCTGGTAAAAGACATAAATCTAAAAATGAGGATTTCCCTCTACCTGACTCACCTCGAAGCACCGTAATGGCCCCTTGTTGAATTGTGATATCCTGCATTTTTAAGTTACGGAGGGAAATATCCGAAAAAGAAATATAACCTTTTTCTAGGTTATTAGGAGTGTTTTCCAATGAAACAGCACTATCCACCGATTTTGAACTCTTCTTACTTAGCTTTTTTATTTTCGCCGGCATTGATGTTGGAACTTCAATCTTGGATACAACTTTTTGCAATTGCTGCTTGGCAAGAAGGTCCTTTAAATGCACGTGGTCAGTGGTTTTGGCAACAATTTGTCCACCATGCACACCTGCGCCCGGGCCCATTAAAAATAAGATCTCACATTCAGAGAGAAAAGTCGGGTGATGCTCAACGGCGAGTATGCTTGCGCCATCTTTTATTAGCTCTTTGAAAATAAGTGTGATTTTTTTTACTTCTTCTGCTGTTAATCCTTGGCATGGCTCATCTACAGCATACATCACACCTGACAATTTATTTGAAATCATAGAAGCAAGACGTAAGCGTTGCAGATCGCCAGGAGACAACGATGAACCAGCACGATTTAATATCAGGTGGTTTAAGCCAACTTTATTTATACTTATTATAGAACGAAATATTTCAGAAAAAATCTTTTCTTTTGATTTATCACCTTGCGAGATATTTCTTAAATCAGTATCGACAAAATCAAATAGTTTATTCATATTCATTAAATGAATTTCTTCATAAGTTTTTCTTAAAATTCTAACGATTGGTCGAATGGGAGTTAATCGGGTACCGCTACATATTTTACAAGGAAATAAATCTGCAGGAAGTCCTTCTCCTTCACTACCCTCTCCTTCGCATTTTTCACATTGACCAATTGAAGAATGACTAAAGTACCTCGGATCAATTTTGGGTGAACTCTCTCCACATTGTGGGCATCTTGATTTAGTATTAAATATATAATATTTATTACCTATTTCAACCTTTAAAATCCCTTTTCCATATTCAAGGGCTTGAAATATAGAGCGTTCGATCCTCTGCTTTTTCTCACTGTTTATTATGAGAAAATCAATTATAATATCTATTGTATTAAGTTTTTTTGCATCTATCGTTATTTTCACTTTTTCGTCTTGTAAATCGAAAATCTCTCCATTAATTCTTAATTTGGAAAACCCAAGCTCTCTAAATTTTTCGATTTCTGTTTTAAAAAGACCTTTTCTTTTTTCAGCAATAGAAGCAATAAGCATTATCTTTTTTTGCTCAAATTCTTCCATAATTTTTTTCGATATTTCACTAAATGAAAAAGCCTTTAAAGGAATATCACATTTGCGACAATAAAAATCCCCAAATGCAGCAAAATAAACCCGAAACAAATCGGACACTCCAGAAATAGTCCCAACTGTCGAAATTTTGCCTGCCACACCCTGTCGCTGCGACAGTCCTAATGCAGGTGGCAAACCCATAATGGAACGAAAACGTGGACGCGACATTTTTGCAAATTGTGAGCTTCCCATAACATAATATGAAGCCTGGCTCGAGTCCGTGAAGCGGCGAAACGCTTCTGCATAGACGGTATCGAAGACTAAACTGCTTTTCCCAGATCCACTCACTCCCGTAAAAACGACAAGAGCGTTTTTAGGAATGTCTAAATCAATATTTTTAAGATTATGCTCTTGCGCTCCACGCACTGAAATGGTTTTCACACTAAAACCTTTCGCTAGGGTTGACGAAATACACACCTCTATACCACAATTATAATTGCGCATCACTTGAGAAAACGAACACGCTCTGAGTTCAAATGATGACTTTTGATGCTAAGGGAATGATAATGAATGGAATTCTTTCAATTGACATGGAATCGGATCAACTCATGCTAAGAATTCATGATTTCAAAATAATAAATTCTGACCAAGCAATCAGCAGCCAAGAGCCAATACTCATACTCATTGCAGGTGATGCAAGTGACCGTAAGTTTTTCCGCCTTTTAAACGACCCTAAAAGTTTAATTTGCATGCAATTTCCTAAATGGGAAGGAGGATATGGCGGCGATCCTATAAGCTGGATTGGAATGCACAATGCTCTAAACAAAATGGAACTCCCTATCCCAAAAATTGTTGAAATTGATGAAACAAATGCTTGTATTTGGACAGAAGATTTAGGCGATAATTTTTTAAGTTCTGCACTTAAAGAAGAAATGCTCGATATCAATAATCCAAAATGCGCACAGGCTATTCAGTATTATAAAGATTCACTTTCCCTTTTATTAAAAGCACAATACCCAATTGTAAAAATAGACCATCCAGCTATTCAAAGATATTTTGATTTTGAAAAATTATACTATGAACTCAATTTTTTTGTAACGCATTTTTTAAATGGCTTTATGCAACTCAATATTACTGAAGACAATGACTGTTATTCAGGAATATTTGAAGACATGAAATTACTTTCAAATCGCTTAGATAATTTTGAAAAAGTTCTATGTCATAGAGATTACCACGTCAGAAATATAATGATTAAAGATGATAAAATTTATTGGATAGATTTCCAAGATGCTCGCATGGGTCCACATTCATATGATGTGGTTAGTCTAGTGCGCGATAGTTATGTAAAAATAACTTGGGAAACTCGAAAAGAATTATTTGCATATTATTTAGCAGAACTAAACAAATCTAGAAAAAAATACAATAAAAAAATTATTTCAGAAAGTGATTTTAATTTAGAAATATTACTTATGGGTCTGCAAAGAAATATCAAAGCAATTGGAAGCTTTGGATATCTTGCAACAAAAAAAGGAAAATCCAATTATTTAAAATATGTAAAACAAACGTTGGAAATTCTTAACTCGGAACTCGCACAAATACATGAAGAAACAAATTTGAAAATGATGCTACCACACCTCTTTAAATTAATCGAAAATCTTTATAAAGGCGAGTTTTCAGAAAAATTGGATAATTTAATCCAAACGCAATTCACAGACGGAAATGATGCTAGAAAAAATTGACACTTCAAAATATATACCAGTTGTTTTATGCGCAGGTTTTGGTTCTCGCTTAAAACCTTTAACCCAATATTTGCCAAAAGTAATTTGTCCTATCTTAGACACTCCTGTCGCTTTTCTAAGTATAGAGATTTTTCTACAAGCAGGATTTGAGAAAGTTCATTGTAATACTCATTATTTGGCTTATGAAACACAAAAGGAACTTACAAGTACTGCAATTAAAAAAGGGTACGATCCTGCTAGAATTATCTTCTGGCATGAAGAAAACATTCTTGAAACTGGTGGTGGGATTTCTCGCATATTTCATTCACTCATAAATGAAGACCCGGCAAATTCAAACAAAGATTTAATTGTTGTATCTGGAGATATAGCCGCACAGTTTCCCCTTGAAAATATGCTTTTCAAATGGGAAATTAAAAGTTCAGAAGAACTTGCCCTTATGTGTACTAAAGAACTAAATTATTTTAGAAAGGATGCCACTTGGGTTTCGAAAGATTTAAAATATGTATTAGGTTTTGGAGAAAACTTTCAATCAAATGAAGAAAAAACTCCAAGAATATTTACGACTCACCAGATTATCAGCCACAAAATTCTTATAAATTCTCCAATTGAAAAAAAATCGAGTATTGATTTGTTTTTTAGGAAAATATTACATAATAATTACAAAATTGCTCATATGGAATTTCCAAAAAACAACTATTGGTTTGATATAGGAACACCTAAGCAGTACTTCGAATGTATTAAATATTTTAATTCAAAAAACAACTCTGAAGATAATAAATTAATAATTAATTACTCAGAGAACATCCCAAATAACTTGAAGGGTCTTATTGAAAAATTCGCAAAAGAAAACCCAAACTATACATTTTATGAAGAATTACTAAATCAGAAGATAATTATTTGCTTTAGAGATATAAATATCGTTGACAGAAGTATGTTTATTCCATTAAATTTAGTCGAAAATTCTGAAACCGATAATAGTTTTATAATTTATATTACAAAAAAATAACATTCAGATAATTTGCTATAGTTCCGTTTTATTTTCTACTTTGCTTTGCAACGAATCACCTTTTTCATCAGAATTATTATTATCTGTCTGTGGTGGAGGTATATTTTCATTTTTATTTTCAATTACCGAACTTGAAAAAGAGCTTGCCTCTGCCGTTAAAGCTTTTGGTCTAAAATAAATAACGTCACCTACTTTTAATTTATCAGGATTAACTATATGTGGATTCTCTTTCCAAAGAACTCTCCAGTCCTTTGATTTACCAAAAACAGCTCTTGATATGTGAGTGAGAGTATCTCCCTTTTTAACGATAATTTTTGCTTTAGGAGCTCCCTCATATGTTTCAGAAAATGCTTTTGTTTTAATAGTTAAAGAATAATATATAACGTCGCCTGCATATATTTTATGAGGATCAATAAGATTATTAAGTTCAGCTAATTTCAACCATTCTTTTTTATCACCATAAATCTTTTTTGCAATAATTGCTAAGTTATCTCCAGCTTGCACATAATAAGCTAAAACAATATTTTGACTAGGAGGCGGCACGAGTCCCTCTGCATATTCTAATATTTCTCCAGTATTGTTTTTACTTTGAGAGTTATCAATATTTTGTGCAGGATTATCATGAGTGTCTTGCTTCGATGATTCACAGCCAATAAAAGCCATGCCAAAAATTATGCACAATATAAGCAATTTTATCTTCTTATAAAATGAATTCATTTTTTGCATATTATAATTCTTCATGGCACATTTATTCCTTAAGCAGTGATCTTTTTATGCTTGTTCATTATCGGACTTGCTATAATGAAGTTGAATGCTTTAGGCACAAAAGAGAGTGCCACGCTTTTGACAATATGCTAAAAGCCAAGCACCACATAAATACCTAAGATAGAAAAAAAAGAGGTTTTCATTGAATCAAGAGTTTCATCACACCACAGTTCTTAAATCAGAGACAATAGACCAAGTTTTTCCTAGCGAAATTCTGCTGCAATCTCTTAATTGCATAGAAACAAAGAATCTTATATTTGTTGATTGCACACTTGGGGGCGGAGGGCATTCTTGCCAATTAGTTGAAATTTTTGCTAAAAAAAATCTATTTACACAATACTCTTTAACTTTAATTGCTTTTGATAGGGATGAAACAGCAATATCATATGCAAAATCTATTTTAAATATTTATAAAAACAAATATCCTCAGTTTAATTTTTTTATATTTAATGAAAATTTTGGCGAAACACGATCCATTATTGAATCTCATTTCCCAGGCAAAAAAATTCATGGCTTAATCGCCGATTTCGGAGTGAGCTCCCCCCAACTCGATTGGGCTGAAAGAGGCTTTTCCTTTCTCAATGAAGGACCTATTGATATGCGGATGGATACCCATGAAAGCCTTACTGCTCTTGATATTCTCAACAATTATTCAGAGAAAGAATTGACTCGAATTTTCTTTGATTACGGTGAAGAACCCAAAGCTCGAAAACTCGCTAAAGCAATTGTCGAAGATAGAAAAATTGCTAAACTTCAAACAGCAAATACAATTGAATTTGCTGACTATGTTAAAAGAGTATTGGCATATCCCAAAGGAAAAGCACATCCAGCAACAAGAACTTTTCAGGCCTTGCGCATAGAAGTAAATAATGAACTTGCATCTATTGAAAAATTGCTTCAAGATCTCCCTAAAATTATTCACCCACACGGAAAAGCAGGTTTTATTTCGTTCCACTCCCTAGAAGATAGAATTGTTAAGCATGCAATGAGAAATTGGCAAAAGGGCAAAAATGCAAAAGAAAAAATGGACGAAAAAAAAGAACTCAATATCCCCTTGCATCTCATGCTTCATTTAGAAGAAAATCATTCTAAAGGATTTGGCAAAGAAGTCCCTCGAGGAGGAACCGTTGCTTCAGAAGAGGAGTGCCTTAGAAATAATCGCTCTCGCTCTGCAAGATTGCGTTGTTTTGAGTTTTGCTTAGACAAAGGGTCTTAATTTATGTTAAAATTATTCAAACAATTCGATGCAATTATTGCAATAATCTTTCTGACCATTATTGTTGGGGTCGTTGTTATCACGATGAGATCAAAAACATATTCTGTTGGTTATGAAATTGCTTCACTGAAAACAAAGGAAAAATCTCTGCGGCAGCGCCAGGTTGAACTGCAATCAGAGCTTGCGGCAACGGAAAGAACGGTTCGTGACAATCTGCTCTCATTAAAAGACAAATCAGGCAGAGCAAAATATATATTACCTGACCCAAAACGTGTTATGAGAATGGAACAATCGTTGCATTAACTCAGTAGGTAAATAAAGTGGCAAATAAATCTGAAATTGACAGAAGTTTGTTTGTTAAATTTAAAAGTTTTATAAAACCCAGCAAAGTATATAATATTCCAAATTATCGAATTCGAGCTTATGCTATGGGCTTTATAAGTAGTATTTTCCTTATTTTAATTCTTATTCGCTATGCCTGGATCACATTTATCCCGACATCTCTCAGAAATAAGCTGGTTGAAACAGGTACGAAACAGTTTGAAACTGTTCTAACTTTAGCAAAACCAAGAGCTACGATTACTGATAGAAACGGTAAAATATTAGCAGTCAGTGTTTCTAGGCCAAGCATTTTTCTACTCACAAAAAAAATGCCTACAGAAGTCGAGTTAATAGAAAAAGTTGCGAATCAAATCAATATTCCATATGATAAACTTTACAATTATTCAAGAGATAAAAGAAATTTTATCTGGTTGAAAAGACAAATGAGTCTTACTGAATTTAATAAAATGGGTTCACTTAAAAAATGGCAAGATTTCATAGGTGTAGTTGATGAACCTAAACGTTTTTATCCCGAAAAAGAATTGGCAGCTCAATTGATAGGTTTTGTGGGAACGGAAGGAAATGGGCTTGAAGGTATTGAAAAAATATACAATTCTCGCCTAAATATAAAACCAACTAAAATTGAAGTCATGCGTGATGCTCGTGGCAGACTTGTGATGATCACGCCAAATAATGCGTCGAAACCAGAATCAAGCAGTAAAGTTTTAAAACTTTCCATTGATATTTCCATCCAAGAATTTGCCCAAAATGCATTGAGAGAGGGGGTCATTAAAGCAAAAGCTAAAGGGGGATCTGCTATCGTCATGGACGTAAAAACGGGTGAGCTTTTAGCAATTGCAAGTCACCCTACCTATGATTTAAATTCGCCACCTGAAAATGACCCCCAAGCGAGACGATTTCGCGCCATCATGGATGCCATTGAGCTCGGCTCCGTCGTTAAACCCATGTGGATAGCGAAAGCACTCGACTTAGGCGTTATCAATGCAGAATCAAAAATATATGCAGAAAATGGGAAGATGGCTCTACCTGGTGGATATATCCATGATACCCACCCCCACGGCTGGCTGACTCCAGAAGAAATATTAAAAGTGAGCAGCAATATTGGCGCATATAAAGTTGTGCAAAAAATGGGAAGAGAAAATTTTTACGACGCTCTGATTAAAATCGGTTTTGGCCGCCAACCCGGAACAGGTTTACCTGGTGAATGGGGAGGAAGAATAAAAAAAACGGAATATTGGCGAGAAATGAATTTTGCCAATATGGCCTTTGGCCAAGGCTTTGCCATCTCTCCATTGCAATTAGCACATGCGCTATCGATTATTGTAGGAGGAGGAAAAGATCACGGAGTTAATTTACTTGCAGTCGATGAAGTAAAACAATTAAATCAAGAAACTCCTCCATTAGAATATATTAAACCAGAAACAAGTAAAATGATTTCTCAAATGATGCAGTCCGTCGTTGAAGAAAATGGCGGTACAGGAGCACCTGCGCGTATACCTGGCCTGCTTGTTGCTGGAAAAACAGGCACAGCACAAATTTGGTCAAATAAAGATCGTGCTTATTCTGGCAGAACTGCGGTCTTTGAAGGAATCATTCCTGCAAATGATCCAAAGCTTGCTATTGTTGTTGTAATTGATGAAGCTAGCATTCGCCCTGCATATGGCGGTCCACTTGCTGGACCCGTGTTTGCAGATATTGGAAAAAAAACAGTTCATTATTTAAACGCACAAGGTATATTTAACGTAAAACCTTATGAAAATGCATATCTCAAAAAATACAAAGCAAAGAGCTCATCGCAAAGCTTTCATAAAACAACACAGGTTTCTGCGCTTCAACTTTCAGAAAATCCCAAAAAGGAACGTTAAAAGAATGTCCTTAAAATTTAAATTATCACACCCTAAAATAAGCATGCATGATATTTTTATGATAAAAGAGTTAAAGGATATTTTAATATCTCATAAAAAAGACTATATATCCAATTCTAAATGCGAAATATTTTTAAATTCAGTAGATGCTGAAAACTATCTTAAAATCCAACCTCACGCACGAGAACCGCATTTTATATATATAGCAAGAAGAGGAAATCGATTTAATGGTAATATTTTTGCAGAAAAAATCTTAGAATCAGGAAATATATTTATTGGCAATCCAAAATTCATTTATGAATTAAAAGAACTTTTGAATCAAACGGATGAATGGGTTGAAGGCATTCTTTCAAATCCTCGCTTTATTGCCGTTAATAATATTGAATTATCTATTAATTATATCATCGAATATGCATACAACCTTGACAAAAGCAAATTCCAATCAATAGGAATTACAGGAACGAACGGAAAGACTTCTGTCACTCAAATAACAGGCCAAATATTTGAACAACTTTCCCATAAAGACGTTTTAAAGATTGGCACTCTTGGCATGCAAATTGGTGAAGATAAATTTCCAGGTTCCCATGTGACAACACCTGACTATCCAACATTATTAAGTATAATCAACGCTATAGATAAAATAAATATCAATAAAATCATAATGGAAACTACTTCACATGGGTTGAAAGAAAACAGACTAGGCAACTGGAAAGTAGACACAGCTGTTTTCACAAACTTAACACAAGATCATCTTGATTATCATAAAACAATGCTTGATTACAAAGAATCTAAAGAGAAACTCTTCTCTCAATATCTAAAAGAAGACGGAACTGCAATAATTTGTACTCAAAATGATAACTGGACTTCTTTTGTAGAAAATTCTTTTAATAAAAAGAGAACTTTGATTGGTGTAGGAAATTCATTATTATGTGAATCATTTATAAATTCTTATAAAAGTTATTTTAATAAAACACTTTACCTTTATGTTAAAGATAAAAAATCGACATTAAATGGTATTTCTGGTATATTCTGCCTAGATTCAGATTATATGAATAAAACCAGAGAACTAAAGTTTCATTGCCCACTTATTGGAGATTTTCAATTTGAAAATATACTGAGTTCTATTGCATGCGCAATTTCATTTCAATTTGATCTTGATGAAATTATATCTTCTCTAAAAAATATTAAAAATATCCCAGGAAGACTTGAGGTTGTAAACACTTCAAATGACAACTCAAACAATAATTTGCCAACTGTATTGATTGATTATGCACACACACCTGATGCACTTGAAAAAGCTATATTAGTTTGTAAAAATATTTTAAAATCAGAAAATAAAGGAAAAATTATAACAGTTTTTGGCTGCGGTGGCGATCGCGATAAAAGTAAAAGACCTTTGATGGGTAAAATATCATCTGAAATGTCAGACATAACAATAATAACTTCAGACAATCCTCGTACAGAAAATCCTGAGAAAATTATTGAAGATATATATTGTGGAGTTATAGATAAAGTGAAATGCTTAAAAATAATTGATAGAAAAAGTGCAATTGAATCTGCCATCCAACAAGGGAACGCAAATGATCTTATCTTAGTTGCAGGCAAAGGACATGAGGATTATCAAATTATAGGCGAAACGAAGCATCCCTTTTCAGATGCTCTCATAGCAAGATCTGTTTTATCCAAGGAGAAAAAGTAAGAATGATCTATATACTTATAAATAAACTGATAATGCTAAGCCCTAAATTTTCAGGCCTAAAAGCCTTCTCATATCTTTCAAGCCGAGCAATTCTTGCCCTCATAACAAGTATTATTATTTCAATGATCTTATACCCAAAAGCGATAAAAATTTTAAGATCACTCAAAGCTGGACAACCTATTAGAGAACTTGGCCTTGAAGAACAAATGCAAAAAAAAGGAACTCCCACTATGGGAGGCATTGTTATAATATTTGCGACTCTTTTTAGTGCTCTCTTATGGATGGATCCAACAAATCGCCATTTTATTACACTTTTTATTATCAGCGTTGGTTTTGGTTTTATTGGCTTCCTAGATGACTACTTAAAAATTACAAAAAAAAATACGGATGGGTTGTCTAGCAAAAAGAAAATGCTTGGTCTTTTATTTTTTGGAGGTTTAGCAATTGCCTGGCATCTCTGGGCAGCAGGTCATTTAGTTAATCCTAAATCAATTTCTATGAATCCAACATTTGTTAATATTCCATTTCTAAAAAACATGGTTATTCAAATGGGAATTCTTTATGCACCATTTGCAATAATTGTTATTGTTGGGTCAAGTAATGCTGTTAATTTAACTGATGGCTTGGATGGATTAGCAATTGGTCCAGTTATCACTTGTGCATTAACCTTGACAATCTTAAGTTACGTTACTGGAAATGTAATAATTTCTAAATATCTTTATTATCATTCAATTGCTGGATCTGGCGAAATAAGTATCTTTCTTTCTGGACTTATTGGATCTTCTATTGGATTCCTTTGGTACAATACTTTTCCTGCTCAAATATTTATGGGAGATTCAGGCGCACTCGCTCTTGGAGGAATACTTGGAACCGTCGCAGTGATAACTGGTCACGAAATCCTTCTTGTTTTAATGGGCGGTGTTTTTGTTGCCGAAGCTTTAAGTGTTATTATTCAAGTAGCTTCTTTTAAAACAAGAGGAAAAAGAGTGTTTCGCATGGCGCCAGTGCATCACCATTATCAAAAAAAAGGCTGGCCTGAACAAAAAATAACTGTGAGAATTTGGATAATAAGTTTTATTCTTGCTCTCCTTAGCATTTTGACTTTAAAGTTACGTTAAAGGTTATAAAATTTTATGGCACACAGACCAAAAGTTGAAGGCGTACATTTTTATATTGCTGGAGCTGCTAAAAGCGGGATTGCAGCAGCCAAAATATTAAAAAAACATGGAGCCAATGTATTTGTTACTGAAGAAAATTTAATATCTAAGAATATCGAAAATGAATTAATTTCACAGAAAATTCCATATGAATATGGATTTCATTCAATCGAAAAAATAAAAAATAATTGCGATATTCTTGTATTATCCCCTGGTATTCCATTAAATAAAGAAATTTCCATTACTTGTAAGAAAAATAATATACCAATCGTAAGTGAAATCGAAGTTGCATCATGGTTTCTTCCTGAGAATTGCATTATTGTAGGTATTACTGGAACCAATGGCAAAAGTACCACCACACATTATGCCGCTCAATTATTTGAAAGAGCAGAATACAAATCAATATCTTGCGGAAATATTGGCACATCAATGTCGCAAGCAATATATGACAATCAATCTATCGAAATACTTTCTGTTGAGTTGAGTAGTTATCAATTAGAAACCACTTATTCCATGCGCCCAATGTGCACAGTATTTTTAAATTTGCAAAATGACCACTTAGGTCGCTATGAAAATATTGAAGAATATATAAAAGCAAAATGGCGGCTTATATTGTTGACTCACGATTCTGGTATAGCTATAATTGATAAGAATGTTATAAAAACCGCAGTAAACATGGGACTCAGTCTGCCTAGAGCAAGAATAATTCTTATCGAATCAAGCAATCAAAAGCAATTTGATAATATATTAAATACCCCCATTAAAGCCCGAAGAGAGTATGATATTCGCAATCAAATTTCATTTGGAAAAATATTACCCTATGCAATTTATCATGATTTAAAAAAACTACCAGTAAGTGAATTGATGTCTGAAAATGAATTTGAATCTGCCTACGCAAAATATGACAATAAAGACAATTCTATACATATATTTCTAAAGCTAAAAAACTCTACTAAGACTTGGGAAATAAGAAATCCATGCATTCCTGGCGAGCATAATATGATTAATATATTATGTGCAAGTATTATGGCTATGCATTTAGGTATAGATGATAATATTATTTTATCACAATGGGAATTAGAAACATCAGAATACACTCATTTACAACATAGACTTGAATATATTTCTCCTAAATTTAAAACATTTATCGATTCAAATGGAAATGAAAAAGAGATTTTAATTATAAATGATTCAAAATCTACCAATGTTGAAAGCACTCTTGTTGCTTTAAAATCTTTTCAACGCCCCATGCATCTTTTACTTGGCGGCATGCCCAAGGGTGATAATTATTTACCGATTGGATTATTTTTTAGACAATATCTGAGTAAAATATATCCATTTGGAAAAGCTTCAGAAAATATCCAACATGATTTAAAAGCCTATAAAAATAAAATTTCTCCAAGCTCTGAAAATATGCTTGCAGCAGCAGATCTCGCGTTAAATGAAGCAAATGATGGTGATATTATATTACTTTCTCCTGCTTGTAGCAGCTTTGATGAGTTTAGAAACTTTGAACACAGAGGAAATGTTTTTCGCGAATGGGCTTTTTCTTGTTTAAAGGAAAATAAAAAGTGACATCATCTGAGAAAATGAACACATCAAAAGAGATAGAGAGTGAATCTAAAAAAATTGAAAACATTCTTGATAATTCAAAACCGAGCACTTGGATAACATATGGGGGAAACGTCTTATGGGTTCCTGTCATTGCATTAACAGGATTTGGTATTCTCTTTGTTTATAGTGCATCATCTGTTTATTCTGCGCAACATTATGGAACTGAATTTTATTTCGCGAAAAAACAAGCATTTTTTCTGTTACCTTCATTATTAGCAGCATTAGCTGGAGCTATGATCCCATTTGAATTGTATTATAAATTTATTAAATATTTATTTTTTATACTCGTAACTATGACTTTTGCCACTCATTTACCTGGAATTGGTCGAAAGGTCTATGGTGCATCACGTTGGTTAAATTTAGGGATAATGCCCATACAGCCTTCTGAATTTTTAAGAGTTTTTTCTATAATGTATATGGTATGGATTATTTCTAAACAAGATAATATAAATAAGAAATATATTGAATCAAAAAAATATCCACCCTTAATAGAATATGGTTGTTTACTGTTAGCCCCAATAGCTATTATTGCGCAAAAAGATCTTGGTACAACCGTTGTTGTTATTACTGGTTGCCTCGGAGTTCTATTTATAAACGGATTACCAAAAAGATATTTTGCAGGTATCTTTGGAATTCTTATTTTTGGATTAATCTCTGCTATTTTATTTGAACCATATAGAATTGCAAGGGTTATGACTTTTTTAAATCCATTTAAGGATCCGCTCGGCTCTGGATTTCAAGTTATACAAAGTTTCGTAGCTGTAGCAAATGGCGGTTTATTTGGCCGAGGTATAGGAGAAAGCCAACAAAAACTTTTCTTTCTGCCAGAAGCACATACCGACTTTATATTAGCAGTTATTACTGAAGAAATGGGTTTTATCGGCATACTTGTTCTTGCCATTTTATATTCGGTTTTATATTATGCGATACTTAGACTTGTAATTTATGGCAGCACACATCGTGATCGTTTACTGGCAACAGGAGCTTTTGCCATGTTAGTTATTACAACAATAATTAATATGGGCGTTGTTGCCGGAGCTTTACCAACAAAAGGTCTTCCTTTACCATTTATATCGAATGGCGGATCAGCTTTGATCGCTAATTATTTTATAATTGGTTTAATGTCTCAAATTTCAAGACGAATTTATTTACAAAATAATCAATTAAAAAAGGCTATATAAATTATGTTTAATGCAATAAAAAGAATCCATTTTGTAGGAATTGGTGGAAGTGGCATGTCTGGAATTGCAGAAGTGCTTATAAATTCAGGTTACAAAATATCAGGAAGTGATATAAAAAAAACTGCCATTACCGAAAAATTAGAAGGACTTGGTGCTAAAATATTTATTGGACATCAAGCAGATAATATCACTCATTCTCAAGTACTTGTCATTAGCAGCGCAATCAATAAGCACAACCCAGAAATAATTGAAGCACAGAATTTAAGAATTCCAATCATACACAGAAGCGAAATGCTCGCTGAACTTATGCGTATGAAATATGGAGTAATCGTTGCTGGCACACATGGAAAAACAACAACGACAAGTATTTTAGCATCTTCTTTGCATCATGCAGGCCTCGATCCAACAGTGGTTATTGGAGGAAAATTAAACTCATTTGGGAGCAATGCAAAACTTGGCAAAGGAGATCTCTTCGTTGCCGAAGCAGATGAAAGTGATGGCAGTTTTTTACGACTGACTCCTACAATTGCTATTATTACAAACATCGATAAAGATCATCTCGATCACTATAGCAGCCTCGATGATATCGTTAAGGCTTTTGAAACTTTTATAGATAAAGTCCCATTTTATGGAGCAGTTTGTGCTTGTATTGACGATCCTATTGTTCAAATGATTCTTCCAAAAATAAGGCGTAAAATAATTACTTATGGTTTAAGACAAGATGCAGACATAACTGCAGTTGACAAGCTGACAGACGGTATGAATACCACTTTTACACCTGTAATTTTTGGTAAATATCAATCACAAGTTACAATAAAAATGCCTGGTCTTTATAACTTAACAAATTCCTTGGCTACATTTGCAGTTGCATCTCTGCTTGATTTAGATATGAACGTAATCTGTAAATCAATTTCCGAATTTGAAGGTGTGCAACATCGTTTTTCGATTCTTGCAGAAATAAAAAATGTACTTATTGTTGATGATTATGCACATAACCCTAAAAAAATAGAAACTGTCCTGAAGGGAACGAAAGAAAGTTTTCCAGAGAAACAAATTATTGCTATTTTTCAACCGCATAGATATTCTAGATTAAAATTCCAAATGGAGGATTTTGCCAAATGCTTTGCAGATGCTGACAAAGTCATAGTCACTCCTATTTATGCTGCAGGTGAATCTCCGCTCGAAGGAATAAATAAAGAAAATATTACTCATCAAATCAAAATTAATAGTTTTAATAATACACCAGGAACCACTTATTCAGTCAACTCATTAGAAGAAGCGTCAGAAACTGCAATAAATATATTGAATCATAAACCTCCCGAAAATGGGGCAATTGTGATAACCTTAGGTGCCGGCAATGTTAGACAAGCAGGTCATATGATAATGGAGAAGCTGAGTCTTGAATGGAAATAAAAAACAAAGGCGAGTTAATTTATTAATTGCTCAAAAACCAGGACCACGCAATAGAAAAGGAATTAAGAAACAAGAGAAAACTTTTTTTCTTTCAAAAGTATTTTTTTTCATTAAAACGTTCTTTTTAAAAGCAAACCAATCAACTTTATTTTTATATTCACTACTGAGAAAAAGACCACGTTTGTCATATATTTCTTCTATTTTAATAATAATCGTAATTGTTATTAAAATAAGCGTTTATTATGTAAATATATACAGCGAAACAATATTACCAAATAGCGTGAAAATAAATACAGATAATAGCAAAGTTACATCCGAACTTTATTCATTGATTAATAAAGAATTAGCAATTTCACTTAAGAAAAATGAAAAGCGTTCGCACTTTTTAGAGTCTGTTGATAGCATCTTAAATTCAATTGATATTATTGATCAATACTGGATTCGTTTGGGTCTTGATGGAAAACTACAAATAAATGCAATCATGCAAATCCCTGTGATGATAATAGAAGCAAAAAATAATGACCGATATATAATTAGCAATAATATGAAAATAATTTCTAAAAATCCACCTCAAGAAGAATTTGCTTCGCTTCTAAAAGTTGAAGCCCCAGAGTTAAAAATAAATTGGCACTCTAAAAATTTTTATAGTAAACTGAAAAAAAATAGATCACTTCAAGCAGATATCAAAGGTACCGAAACGAGCGGTCCTGTAAATTTCCCTTGGCTAATTAAGCAAATACGCCTTATTAATTCCGAGATTCAAAACGTTGGATCTGGCTATTCTTTAGCCAAAATCATATGGTCCTCTCAGTCAGGCTTTTCTTTAAAAATAAATAGAAACATTCAAATGTTAAAGAATAAAAAATCAAATACACTTAAATCTGATAAGCAAGATCAGCATGCTGAAGAATTAATAAACAATCAATTAATCGAATTTGATGCTTTACTTGGAGATGGCCAAATTAGAGACAAAATGGATAAGCTTAAAATACTCTTAATAGAGCTTTCAAATAAAAATATTTATCCAAGTGAAGTTGATCTTGACTTTTCAGATAAAGCTACATTCAAGATTCTTGGATCAAATCTCAATCCATCATTTTAGTGTTTTTTAATTTCAACTAATGACTTTTTTTTTCTCATTGTGTAAGTTTAATGAGATCGCGTTCACAAAATGCTTTTTAAACATTTTGCATGCAAAGTTAAATTGAAATGAAAACATCTTTAAATAAAAATATCTGTATTTCCCTTTCACTTGGTTCAACACACACAAGTCTTGTTGCTGCGAGTTATGAAAATAAAGATTTGCAAATGAGTCATGATGATCTTCCTTTTTATGAAAAAGAATCAAATCGAATTCAAATTCTTGGTGCTGCTCGAATTGCAAACAATGGCGCTATAAAAAAAGGTGTTGTTTCAAGTATTGATGCAGTTACTGCTTCAATACTCGAAACAATTGATGAAGTTGAGCGACAATCTGGAATTGAAATAGAATCAGTCCGCGCATGCATTGCAGGAACAGCCGCTCAATTCGATAATCATGTTGAAACTTGTACTATCAAAGGCGAAGAAATACGTGTTTCAGATTTGGAAAAGGTCTCTATGGCTGTGCGTAATCAAAAACCACCTATGGGTTTTGATTTTGTCCATATGATTCCCAGTTCGTATTCAGTTGACGGAAAGCATGGCATTCAAAACCCAATAGGTATGAGAGGCTCGACTCTTTCGATTATGCATCACAGGGTTTTTTATCCTCAAGCCGATCTGCACAATATTGTACGTTCCTGCAACAATGCTGGAGTGCGCGTACAAAGTTTTGCTTTCGAACCACTAGCTGCAGCGGAAGGAGTGCTTACGCGTGATGAAAAAGAATTTGGCTGTATTTCCCTTTCTATTGGCGCACATTTAACACACGCATCTGTTTACTTAGGAAATATTCCTGTTTACTCTAAAGAATATCCAATAGGTTCACATCATATTACTAAAGATCTTTCAATCGGCTTAAGAACCACACAAGCTGAAGCAGAAAGAGTAAAAAAAGAAATTGGCAAAGCAATTGAAACTTCTTCAAAAGATATAAATGAAAAAATTGAAATTAGCAGCATAGACGGAAATGCAATCCGCTACGTAACGCGCAAAGAAATTAATCAAGTCATCGAACCAAGAGTTCGTGAAATTTTACAAACCGTTTATGCAGATTTGAGAAGATCAAGATTGATTGCAAGAACTTCGAAAGGAATTGTTTTATCGGGTGGTGGAGCATTATTAAGCGGTATGACCCTTGCAACTGAAGAAATATTTTCTTTAAATGCAAGAATAGGAATGCCTGCAAATATTATTGGAGCAATTGAAGGCCTCAAATCTCCTATTTGGGCATCTAGCATTGGGACATTATCACCTCTTTTTGCTTCCGTTCATGGGGATAACTCACTGCAACAAACCGAAGAAATATCTGGAATTAGTTCATTCGCAACAAAAATATGGCATCGAATAAAGGAACCATTTGCTTCTCGATAATGTATAATATTTTAACAAATAAGAATGACGGAGGACTTATATAATGAGTGACAAAGCAGATAAAGGTAATAAATATTCATCAAATGCAATAATTAAAGTGATCGGCGTGGGAGGAGGAGGAGGAAATGCTCTGAATACCATGATTGAATCCGGTTTGTCAGGTGTTGAATTCATAGCAGCAAACACAGATGTTCAAGCCCTGCAATCAAATCTTGCACCCATCAAAATTCAACTTGGCAGAGAGCTCACTAAAGGTCTCGGTGCAGGAGCAAACCCTGAAACAGGTCGTAATGCCGCGCTCGAGGACAAAGCAATCCTCCAAGAAGTATTAAGTGGTGCAGATATGGTTTTCGTCACTGGCGGTATGGGCGGAGGGACAGGAACGGGAGCTGCTCCTATTATCGCTCAAGTTGCTCGAGAATTAGGTGCATTAACTGTAGGAGTGGTAACAAAACCTTTTACATTTGAAGGTAAACGAAGAAAACAACAATCTGAACATGGTATACAGTCTCTCCGTCAATCCGTGGATACTCTGATAACGATTCCAAACCAAAGACTTTTAAGTATTGCATCACCTGAAATGTCTATGCTTGATGGATTTAAATTAGCTGATGAAGTTCTTTTAAATGCAGTTAAAGGCATTTCAGATATTATAAATATCCCAGGAAGAGTAAACGTAGATTTTGCCGATGTAAAAACAATTATGTCCGAAATGGGTATGGCACTGATGGGAATTGGCGATGCAACAGGTCCAAATCGTGCTGCTGAAGCAGCGCGTTTAGCAATCAATTCACCATTGCTTGAAGATATTGATATCGAAGGTGCTACTGGTATTCTTATTAATATTACTGGTACAAGCACAATGACACTTCATGAAATCAGTGAAGCTTCTACACTTATTCAGGAAGCTGCCCATGAAGATGCGAACATTATTTTTGGTGCTGTTATCGATGAAGCTATGGAAGATAGAATTCGGGTTACTGTGATTGCAACAGGATTTGATCAAGCGCGCGTAGCATTTCCAGAGTCTGCTCATGGATTTGCGAATATTCCACAACAAGGTCAGTTCATGCAAAATAATGTGAGTAGTCAACCTCAGCAAAGCATTCCACAACAGCCATTCGCAGGTATGAATTCTCAGCGCCCACAGAATAATTTTGCGCAAAATATACCAGCAGTGAACCCTTATGATGTCAGAGGTCAAGTACAAAATCACACTCAACAACCAATTAATCAAAATCAATTCAATCAAAATGCTCAACCAAACCATTTTCCAAGACCCCAGTTTGGCAGAGATTCTCAACCAAGTTTTGGTAACAGTCCATCCGTAAATACACAGTCACCACTTATCAATAGAGCACCTAATGATTTAAATAACTCTCATGTAAATATAAATTCTGGATTTCGCAATAATCCGCAATCCGAAATGAGAAATTCACAAACAATTCAGCAACATCATCAGCCTATTCACAAGAATGAGTCGACTCATACAAATTTAAATTGGAACACTCCTAAACAAAATCAATCCAATGATAGTCTTCAGACTCAAGCACAAAGTCCAACTGCAAAACCAGAAAGTTCAAGTTCTGAACTTGAAGATTTAACTAAGTGGACTTTTGATATGGCTTCCCATCAGCAAAACATAAATCGCGGTACTCATGATGCGAAAGTTATGGGCGCTACGTCATCAAAGAGTGAAGAAATATCTCAAGAAGATGCCGCTGAAAGCGCAATAAAACTTGCAAAGGAATTATCTGATATTGAAATCGATGATTCAGACTTTGAAACTCCAGCATTTATGCGGAGAAAAGACGATTCACACAGAAATGCGTGAGAATATTAATTCATCATTTTTAGAATTTTCAATAGAAATGTCTGAATATTTATATTTATATTCAATTATTCCTAAGTAAATACACCAAAGAAGAACTCGATATTCTTCTTTGGTTTTAATTTTATAAAAACTATCTATTGATGACGTAAAAACAAAATTAAATAGTTTATTATTATTCTTATTTTCCTTGTAATATATATTTAAAATATCTGAATTAATTTCATTTTTAAAATTACTAACAAAATCCCTATTCTTGTAAAACTGAATGCCTTCATTTATTTCACAAATTTTAGTTACTAAATCATCAATAAATTTTTTATTACTCAAATAACTTGATGGATAATTCTTTAATAAATTTGGTACATATGTTATGAACCCAAGCTCTTTCTTCGTAAAAAATTCTTGTCTACACAATCTATTTAAAAAAGAAATTGTTGGCGCAGAAGAAAGCATAGCAATAGAAGATGTGCTATTTAAAGATAGCTCATATATTGCTCTTACTTTCGAAAATAATTCATTTGTTTTTTCAAAAATTGAATTTAATTTCTTATTACTCCTTCTTAAACTGATCTCGTGATAATATTTAGGCAGATAAATAATAAATTGGAAGGGCATTTTTAATATAACTTTGAAATAGTTCAGCTTATCAGAAAAGTTTTTGGAAGTTAAAAAAGGCCAGAAATCTATGACAATGATAATATTTTTTTTATCATTTTTTTGTAACCACACTTGCAATGAATTTAAATCTTCATGTTCACAACGAATAATCTCTTCAGGAAATATATCCAGAAGGGACACAGTTTTTTCATGGGTAGAGATTTGAATATATACATCACGAATATGGTTTCCCTTTTTAAGTATTTTTGCACATTCCGCTGTTATATTTATATCTTTAAATCCCCAAAACAAAACTCCAGTTTTCATTACTTCCCCAAAATTAATCTTCTAAGTATAAGTAGAAGGCTTTTTATTTATCTTTTTTAAAATGTCTGAACCTTGTATCAACCAAGCTAGTAATGAATTTGCTGATTCTTTCCATTCAAAGCTTCTTCCTTGCGATCTCTTTATAATATATTTTCTTGTCGAATCTGCATTCTGCAAGCCAATATAAAATTCAGAATCTTTTTTATCAAGCAAAAGTTTTTCAATTTGTTTTACCCATATTGAGGGAGAACTTGAATCACTCCCGAGCCAATAATTGCTTGGTAATATTCCTGGAGGAAAATGCAGATCGACAGCAGTGGATGTTCGATAAAGTACAGGTGTTCCGCTAAGCGCCGCTTCCAATGGGGGTAATCCAAATCCCTCAGCTATTGAGGGATGAACTAAGAGATCAGAAATTCGATAGAGCTCAGCCAATTCACTATCAGTCAGTACTGGTAAAATAATTGTTTTTAGGCTATCAAAAACTATTATTTTACCACATTCTCGAGGAACACATCTTTTTAAATAACTCGATATTTCTTTATTATCTGCACCAATCCGAATAAACCAAACATCTAATCCTGTTGTTTCTGGAGTGATTTTTTGAATTGCCTGCGCAGCCAGATCCCAGTATTTATATTTTTGATTTCTACCTACACCGAGAACCCATTTTTCTTTAAGAAATTTGTTTATCACTGTGCTAAATTTATCATTTTCCCCAGGTTCAACCAACTGCTCTAAAAACTTTTCTCTTCGCGAAACCAATTCACGTGCTTGTCTGATCTTAGGCTGACTGCCAAATTCTAAATCAACCGCATCTCCAATTATGTGCAAAGGAGCAGTTCTTTTTTTAACAAGCCCTTGAAGAAGTTTAGCAGAATGAGGGGACACAGTCGTAACAAAAGGCAATCGGGAAAGGGTTCTTTTAACTAAAAATTTAAATTGTCTTTTAAATAAAAATCCAACACCTTTAATAGGCATAAATGGAATACAGTCATGAATAACCTGTATCACGCGTGATGACATACTGTTTCGAGAAATAAAAAGAGGTCTATCAAAATTTGCCGGAGCAAACCAAATTATTTGGTTATGGGTGAGTTTTTGTATACGTTTCAAAGTAAAAGTGGGCCAAAGCCAAATAGGTTTATCGTAGGATTTCTGCAAAGCCCCTGGACCACCACTCCAATATGAAATGATATCTGGATATTTATGGACAAGCTCAACAACCCACTGCGCAGGTTCAGATTTCGAGACAATAAGTATCTTTATTCTCTTACTCTCAGTTTGATTTTTTTTTCTATTTTCTAATTCTAAGACCAAAGCGCGTGTCAGACCAATAACAAATCGAGAAATTCCCGAAACAACACCTTGTTGGGCTGTTCTCCCATCAATAGCAAGCCAAACGATATCTGATTTATCTTTATATAAGACATCTTGTACTAAACTCTTTTGTGAGACCATCTTTAGCACCATTATTCTTTAGTTAAAAAAAGGAAGAGCTTTATTCAAACCCTTCCAAAAATAATAACATAATAATATTGGGTAAGCTGCTAGTACTTCGAACACAGTCATCAAATGATCATGTGTTTAAGCTATAGTTTTTTTCATGCTTAAAGGTATAAAGAAGATTTTTAGCCTGCTTAATACATAAAATCTAAGAAGATTTTTTATCTTTTGCATGCTTGTTTGTATGAAGATTTACAACTTCAATACGTGCAAGCGCTCTTGCTTTAGAACCCTCTGCTCTTTTGACATCTACATTGCCAAGCTCTTTCGCAGCTAATCTACCTTCAGCTCTTTCAAGAGATCTTTTGGCCCTGTCTAAATCAATCGTAGCAGCTTCTTCTCCTACATCTACTAATAAATTAACAGCATTACCTGTAATTTCCGCTACACCACCAGCGACTTTAAAAAATCCAGAAACATCATTTTGTGAGTAAAGCACAACACCCGTACCAACAGCTGTCACCATTGGAGCGTGACCAGGCAATACCCCAAGAGCACCGTGTTCCGATGGAAAATAAAGCTCCGAAACACCAGATAAATCTAGGAGACGTTTAGATGGAGTGAGAATAACAACTCTCATTTTGTCTTTTGCATCGATCATAATAATTTAGTACCCCAAATTAAACGCTAACGCCCATCTTTTTAGCTTTTTCTACTGCTTGATCGATTCCACCCACCATATAAAAGGCAGATTCAGGAAGATGATCCCATTTACCGTCGCAAAGTTCTTTGAAACTGCGAACAGTATCTGCAACTTTTACATAGCAACCTGGGTTACCTGTAAAGACTTCAGCAACGTGGAAAGGTTGAGACAAGAAACGCTCAATACGGCGTGCGCGTCCAACGACAAGTTTATCTTCTTCAGAAAGCTCATCCATACCCAAAATTGCAATAATATCTTGTAATTCTTTGTAGCGTTGTAAAATCTGCTGAACACGACGTGCAGTATCATAATGCTCATCACCAACGATCTGCGCATCGAGAATTCGACTTGTAGAGTTTAATGGGTGAACGGCAGGATAAATTCCTTTTTCAGTTAAAGAACGATCCAAATTTGTTGTTGCATCGAGGTGGGCGAAAGCTGTTGCAGGTGCAGGGTCTGTATAGTCATCCGCAGGAACGTAAATAGCCTGAACAGATGTAATAGAACCTGTATTTGTTGAAGTGATGCGTTCTTGAAGATCGCCCATTTCAGTTGCTAGGTTAGGTTGGTAACCCACAGCAGACGGAATACGTCCTAATAACGCAGAAACTTCGGCACCCGCTTGAGTAAAGCGGAAAATGTTATCTACGAAAAAAAGCACGTCTTGGTTTTGTTCGTCACGGAAATATTCTGCAACAGAAAGTCCTGATAATGCAACGCGCGCACGAGCTCCAGGTGGTTCATTCATCTGGCCGTACACAAGTGCCACTTTGTCAAGAACTCCAGAGTCTTTCATTTCATGATAAAGGTCATTTCCTTCACGTGTACGCTCACCAACACCTGCAAATACAGAGTATCCTCCGTGTTGCTTCGCAATGTTGTTGATTAATTCCATAATAAGAACGGTTTTACCCACGCCCGCTCCACCGAAAAGTCCGATCTTTCCACCTTTTTGATAAGGAGCAAGGAGATCCACAACTTTAATACCCGTTTCAAGCATTTCAAGCTTTGTACTTTGACGAGTAAAGTCAGGAGCTTTTCTGTGAATTTGATAGCGTCTTTCAGAAGGAACATCACCTTTTCCGTCGATAGGATCTCCTGTCACATTGAGAATACGACCTAAAACTGGTTTTCCAACAGGTACAGTGATTTGATCATGAGTGTTGCGAACTTCGACACCACGGCAAAGACCTTCAGTTGAATCCATTGCGATTGTTCTTACAATGTTTTCACCTAAGTGTTGAGCTACTTCTAATACAAGATTTTCTTTAGAAGAGTTGATAGATGTATTTGTTGTACGTAATGCGTGAAAAATCTCAGGAAGATTGCCTTGTGAAAATTGCACATCGACAACAGGTCCCATAACTTGAATAATTTTCCCTAATTCAGACATAAAAAGCTCCAAATTTTTAATTTTACAATGCCTCAGCACCGCTGATAATTTCAATAAGTTCGTTTGTAATTGCCGCTTGACGAGCTCGTTGGTAAGTAATTTGTAGCTTACGCTCCATTTCCTTCGCATTACGAGTTGCATTGTCCATTGCAGTCATTCGAGCGCCTTGTTCACTTGCGACAGACTCAAGAAGTGTTTGAAACAGTCTAGATGTCATATAGCGAGGAATTACGTGCTCAAGTAGCTCATCAATTTCTGGCTCAAAAATAGGTTCCGCTTCAACAGAAGCGGGTCCAACATGGAGAGGCAATACAGTATCAGCAGTCGGAATTTGAGACATTGCAGACTGGAACTTATTATAAACAATAACAAACTTTCCTATTTTTTCTTCTGTATACAATTTAGCAAATGCTTCTGACAAACGTGTTGCCATCGCATTTGTTGGCTTATCAAATGGAGTTGTAATAGAAACTAAGTCTGAATCCGATATGAGCGCACTTGCGTTTGCTACATAATCATTTTCAGAAAGATAATTAGCATCGTCTTTCTTTTTTAAGACAACTCTTCTTCTTCTGTTTAAAGTTTGAAAAGCCTTTTTTCCAATACAAATAGCAGTAACTTTGAACCCTTCGGCTTCAAGAGCTTCAATCGTTCTTATAGCTTGTTTAGAAACGTTCGAGTTGTATCCACCGCACAAACCTCTTTCCGAAGAAATGATCAGCACTGCAGCAACCTTGCTAGAAACTTCATTCATAAGCGGGTGATTGCTACCCCCACTCACTAAACCTGCAAGTTTTGCTGTGAGCTGCGCAAGAGAAAGAGCGTAAGGACGAGCATTCACAACATTGTGTTGTGCACGTCCAAACTTAGCAGCAGAAACAAGCTTCATTGCTTTTGTAATTTGCTGAGTGCTTTTAACACTTTTAATTCTATTGCGAAGGTCCTTAAGATTTGCTGGCATTTGGTTCAAACCTCTTTGCGAAGTCATCGAGAGCTATTTTAATCTCTGCTTGAAGTTCGTTACTCAATTTCTTACCTGTAGCAATTTCAGCCATGATTTTAGGATGAGCAGCTTCAAAGTAATTCAACATTTGGCGTTCATAAGTGCGGACATGACGCACCTCAATATTGTCAAGGAATCCATTGATTGCAGCAAAAATAGTAAGCACTTGTTTTTCCACAGATAATGGAGAGTACTGAGCTTGCTTAAGCAATTCAGTCAAACGTTGTCCACGGTTAATCTGTTTACGAGTTGCGGCATCGAGATCGGAACCAAACTGCGCAAATGCAGCAAGTTCACGATATTGAGCGAGCTCAAGACGCATGTTACCAGCAACTTGTTTCATAGCACCTGTTTGCGCAGCACCACCCACACGAGACACGGAAAGACCCGCATTTACTGCTGGACGCATACCGGCATTGAACAAGTCTGCTTCTAAGAAGATTTGCCCGTCCGTAATCGAGATTACGTTTGTTGGAATATATGCGGAAATGTCGTTTGCTTGCGTTTCGATAATAGGAAATGCAGTTAAACTTCCAGCGCCAAGTTCATCATTTAATTTACACGCACGTTCAAGAAGGCGGCTGTGTAGATAAAAAACGTCCCCAGGATATGCTTCGCGTCCTGGTGGTCTACGAAGAAGAAGGGAAAGTTCACGATACGCTTGTGCATGTTTTGTTAAGTCATCATAGAAAATAACCGCATGCTGACCACGATCTCTAAAGTATTCACCAATAGTGCATCCAGTGTATGGAGCCATGTATTGAAGTGTCGCAGCTTCAGAAGCACCGGCCACTACGATTGTCGTGTATTCAAGTGCGCCCGCACGGCGAAGTTTTTCAACAATTTGAGCAATTGTTGAGTATTTTTGACCAATGGCAACGTAAATACATTTAACGCCATTGCCTTTTTGGTTGATAATTGTATCGATTGCAATCGCAGTTTTACCAGTTTGACGGTCTCCGATAATCAATTCACGCTGTCCACGTCCAATTGGAATCATAGAGTCAACGGATTTAAGGCCTGTTTGCATAGGCTCATGAACGCTTTTACGAGCCATAATGCCAGGAGCTTTGACTTCAACTACAGAAGTTTCAGATGCGTTTAAGTCACCTAAACCATCAATTGGTTCACCAAGAGCATTGACAACGCGACCAAGAAGCTCTGGTCCAACTGGAACGCTATTTACTTTTCCAGTTCTACGAACCTGCATACCTTCAGTAATTGTTTCGCTGCCGTTAAAAACAGCAACACCGACATTGTCTTCTTCTAAGTTTAAAACAATACCTTTAACGCCATTATCAAACTGAACAAGTTCACTTATAAGCGCTTTTTCAAGTCCATAAATGCGAGCCATTCCATCTGCAATAGAAACGACTGTTCCAGTTTCAGACACTTCTGCCTTCTGACCAAAAGCCTGAATTTTCTGCTTCAACAATTGGCTAATTTCATCAACCCGGATATGCTCCATGAATTCAACTCCTAACTCAAAGACTCTTTAAGATTCAAAAGACGAGAACGCAGACTCGCATCTACGTTTGTATTTCCTACTTTAATTATAAAACCTGAACGAAGTGATTCATCAATCTTCGTTTCGAGAACTATTTTTTTCTTTAATACTGAAGACAAAGCTTGAGAAAATTCTTCACGCCCAGTTTCAGATAAATTATTAGCTGATACCAAAGTTGCACGCGCAACACCTATATAATTATCCGCTTTAATCAAAAAATTATTTAAAACAATGGGTAATTCTGAAAAACGACCGTTTTCAATCATAAGCTTTAAAAAATCTTTTAGTTCCAATGGTAAATCGTTACTATTTGCATAGATCTTATCTAAAATTAATTCAAGAAGCGCATTCTTTTCTTCAATCGTTAAAATTGGGCTCTTAAAATGAGACAATACTTTTTTATCAAATATAGCAAGCAATTCCCTAACAGTGTCTGCAAACTTTTCAAAAGAATATTCATCACTATTCTTGGCTACATCAATGGCACACTCATATAAAGCTGTGCCGTAGCGTCTTGCTATAGGTCCAGAATTTTTTTTCATACTTAAAAATACTCCACAGAAAACAAGAAAATAATACTTAGAAATTAATTAAGAGAGTTTATTCCTTCGATTGTTTCTGACTTTAATTTGGAGTCAAGTGAGAGCAATTTTTCGGGAGAAAGACGCTTTTCAACTTCTTCAAGTGCTAAAATAAATAGTTCCTGTCTGATTTCTTCTTGACTACGATGGATAAGTTCTTTCGCAGCGCGCTCAGCATCTCTTAAAATGGATTCAGAAACCTTAGCAGCTTCTACTAATATTTTCTCACGTTCAATTTTAGCATCGAATAAATTACGTTCTTTCAATTCATTGATTTCATTTTGCAACGAAGCAATTTTACTTTCATATTCCTTAATTTTTCTTTCCGCTAATAAAGCAGCCTCTTTAGCTTCAGATAGTTTTGCTTTAAAATCGTCACGTCTTTTTTCGAGCATTGCTGTTATAGGCTTTTTTGCAAAATAAACAAGCGCAAAGACAAAAACACCAAACTGGAAATAAGGCCAAAATACACCATACAACCAATCAATCTCAGCTTTGCCCACTACATCAGCAGAAGCTGCTTTTTGAAAAAAAGCAGTAGAAGCGCCCAAAACTAGAAGAATGGTCAAACCAATCTTCTTGTAAATAGCAGAGACTAAATCATTAATTTGATTGGGCATGTTAGACTTTGCTTCAATCATTTCCATGGAAAGCTTTTCTCTAATAGAATTTACATGCAGAGTTGCTTTCCTCTGATTTTCAGAAATCATTTTCTGTGCTAACTTTTGAGCAACTTGAATCTCTTGGGCTCTTAAATTTTTTGCTTCTTCAGCGCCATTTTTAAGTTCCAAAAAGTACTCATGCTCCAGTTGAATTGCTTTTTCGTTTCGATTTTTTGAAGATTCAAAACTCCCTATAGTTCTTTTCTTACGCTCATTGTGTAAGCGAATTGCAGGACCGATAATAAGTTTTTGGGCAACAACAACCCCAACTAAGAAAATAGCAACTTGGATACCGAATCGGACAGCTCCTTCTGTGTCATGAAACGGATATATATCTAGAGAGCCAGCCATTTACTCCACCTCAGCGCAAATTCAGCACGAAGCACTGAATATTCTAAATAAAATAAAAATATCTCAAAACAATAACGGCGTTGTTTGGGTTAAACTCCCCAAGCAGCACCCGCTCGTTCCTGTATCTGGCCATGTTATTACTGTGATCTTAGAGTTTCTGCAACCCCCCGCTCACATATTTTGCAAATTTAATATCTATTAAATTGACTTTTGAATATATCCCTCAAAAAAATGGGAAACACCAAGTTTTTCTGCCGTTTTAAGATGGCCAAGCAAGGTTGTTCTTGAAACTGAAAAAATTTGACTCGCGCGGGTCATACTAAGTCCCTGCAAAGTAATTGAGTAATAAATAAAGCTCGATTTTAGAAAACTATGAGCATCTTCTCCTCTCAGTAGCACATAAGAAAAGAACTTTTCAGCACATTTTTCAAGCGGAACTTCTTTTTTATCTAAATCTTCAATCACTTCAGATTGAGTTTGGTCTAAAAATCGCTGAGCATCCTCAGACTCACCACGAAAGCCTCCTAAATAAGCAGTTTGCACAACAGAGTCAATAAGTAAATTGAGTCCATGTATTATAGTTATTTTTTTTAAACTCAATAATTTATTGGAGTCGAAAATATCGAGATAAATATTTAAGTTGAAATAATTTAGAATAGTACTGATAGCGGAAGGTATCGAAGTTAAAAGAAGATCAGGAGATGGCAGCTCTATAGCAATAAATCCATAGCCTTTTCTAATTTGAGAGTTTCCTACAAAAATAATGGGCATAAAACTTGAGTCTTCAACTTCGCTCTTTTCATTCATAGCATATAATTTTTCTGAATCTGTAAACAATAAAAATTCTCTAGAGTTTATTTTCAACTGCTGCTCCAAAAGCTCTAAAACTTTATTTTCTACTTCTAAGTACCCTGTTTTTATTTGCACATCAAAACCTTGTCTTAGTATAGATAAAATCTCATCAATTTTTTTATTTAGCTTTTTGCTTATGAGTGCTGAAATAAGTTTTGATCTAACAACTGCCATTTTTCCCCCAAAATAAAAAGTTTAGACAATTGATTTAATCGATCTTACTATTTCTAAACACCCATTCTTTGCAGATAGTTTTGCTCTAGAGATTATTAACAATCAATTCTATTTCATCATCACTTACAAAATAATCTATCGATAAGAGCGATTCAGGTCTTCATCGCGTGTAAAGTAGATTAACACGTCTACTTAAACGGATTTTTCCCTCACATTACATTTTCTTAAGAATGTTTCACGTGAAACATTGAAGGAAGTGTTCCAAAAAATAGAATCATTCAATAGTAGCTTATACATTCTATCGTCGATTTGTATTTAGCAAACACAGATGAGCTATAGAGGTATTCACACTTTTTTATTTTTCACCCTTTTCTTAAAGTCCAATTCTTTTATAAATAGTTTTATCAAAGAAATTTCCTGGGGTAATATGTTCTTGTATGCATTGAGAATATTTATACTCGCATTTACGTCTCTGCCATGTACAGCTCCGCATTTTTCACAGTTCCATGTACTTCAACATTGATTTAAACATTCCAATCCCTGAGTTTAAAGATATTCTTGATATCTTTTTATTGCGATTCATGAATTTTTTCAGCATTTGAGCAAGTAGCAAGAGTTTGTATCTTAATGTCTATACCAATTTCTTTATTATCTTCTCTTTTAATTCCTATTGTTTCACTTGCAAATGTGACATTAAGAAACCAATGACCACTTTTATCTTGGCAAAATGAACCTGTTTTTATTTTTACATCATCTGAAAGATCTCTTGAGTTCCAAAAAGAAAACTCATTTTTATTATAAGATATTTTCCATTATGAATTTTAATTGCGGTTGCTTTAAACGGTATCCATCACAAAGTTCTTTTCCAACGCCAACGCAATAGTGTTTTAAACTGAATCCTGTGTGTGATGAATTCTTGAGAATTTTTACAGAATGAGACATCTTAGAAAGAACTCTATTAGCTCTCCCTGAATCTTTAGTTCAGTATTGATATGTTGTAATCATGGAGTTATTTAAGAAGAAATCAATAGACATTTGGAGATTGTTCTCAAATTTTTCCTCAAATGATGCAACAACCCATTTATATCATAGAAGCAAAGTTTTTTTTACTTTTATCATAAAGGTGCGCAATGCTTCTGAATTGTTTTAATCTAGCGAATAAATTTTCTATTAAATGACGAATTTTGTATGCATGTATATCAAAAGCATCATTTGTAGTATCAATAAAGTTTTTCTTTTGAAGTATTATTGCTTGATTTTTATGATCCGTTAATTCTGTCTTATTTTATTATTGCCATATGTACGATCTGCATTTAAACTCTGAGCATTGCTCACTTCGATTAGTTAATTTCCTATTCTACTATCGTGCACTTGATCTTCACTTAAAAATAAAGTCTTTAAGATTTCCATGTGAGTCTGCAATTATATGTATTTTACTTGAGTTACCAAAAACAGCCCGACCAATATATTCTTCTTTTTTGCTTTTTGAATTTACAGAAGGCAGAAGCGCTTTAACTATTGTTGAAACAATAAATAGCATTCATTATCTAATTAACCCTGAATTTTTAAATATAATCCTCGCAAAATTCCTAGTTTTGGCCGTCGATTAAATTTATTAAAGTGAATTTTAAATTCTTTCAGTAATTGTGTTAGCCTCAACTAAATTGAATCAGTGAACATCAGCCTCAACATTTTTCAGTCTTTCTTTAGACGTTGTAATGCAACTTTTGCGGGAAACAAGCCAAAAATAAACGTATCTTCAATATTTGAGCAAACACCCTAAATTATACAAAAAATAAAAAATATTTTTCAGGCAGGCAGTTATGATTGGAATAAAGTAACTGATGAATTTGTCAAATCAAAAAGTTTTTCTCAATCATGATAATGTTAAATTGAATATTTTGAATGGACTACTTTTTAGTTTGCATACTAAGACTGATTGTAGCTTTTCCATTACTCTTAAATGATTTACACAGATTTTCTGTACTCGAAACTAAAATAATTTTATTGCCAGTTACCTTTACATTGAATGAATCATTTAAATTTTTTTCAGCTAAAAATGATCTATTAGAATCTAGTTTACAAACTGCATGATTTGCTTTATCATTTCTAAGCATAGCATTACTCACAAATGCGACTTTACCATCCGGATTACTCACGAAATCTAATCTTTCGTAATACTTACACGTTATCGGTTCTGTTGGTTTTTTAATTGTTATAAGGGATTTTTCCGTTGAAAAATCAAATACCAATGAATTGATTGAGTCACTCACTGTATTGATGGCATTGTAATCATCATAATTATTATCGTAATTATCATAATTATTATTTAGATAAGTAGATAAATCTACATTTTTTCCCTGGCATGAGATTTCACTTAATTTATATAAACCTCTAATACTATTAATCGACTGAGCGCTATTTTTTTCTGATTCTGTTTTCTTACACGAATATAAAGCAGAAGCAATTAAAAATACTGTTGATGTAAAAATAATTTTATTAATATTCACTATTTAACCTTTACTAATATTATTTATAATAGATGTTTGGTAGAATTCCACCAAAATTAGACTTATAGCAAAAAAATATAAACAATCAATACATTTTATTAGATTTAGTAATCAAATTTTTTCCAATATGAATAAGCCCATAAAATAAATCATTTATACTAAGTTATTTTTACTTTTTAATAACAAAGATATATGCTTCAAATTTTTTTTAATTTACCAAATAATTTTTTTTATGATTATCTAATTTTATATATAAACTTATAGCAGTCATCATTTATTGGGTTAATAGAATTTAGAATTCTTTTTTTTATGAATTTAATTTTCTCTTATTTTTATTCACTTAATTCTTGAAATACAATTCCATTTTCTGTATTAATTATTTCAAAAAATTTATTTACAATCTGACTATCAAGCACTTATACTTCACTTTTAATAAAATAGATTTATAGTCATGTATATCAAGCGAAATTCTAAGGAAGATCTTTCAATAAGGCTCATAATCCAATTTTTGAAAAATATATGCTAAATTTCAACACTTCTTTAATATTTACATTCTAAAAATGTTAATTAAACATTAAATTTTTTTTTCTAACTCTGTATAATTCTTGAATCGTATATTTTTTCTATCGCCGCAAAAATATCCATTAGAGTCATTCCCATCTCGATAAGAAATTATATAATGATTTTCTCTCCACTGCTTTTCTATCCCAAATGAAAACAAATACCCCCATGTTTCACGTGAAACAATAAGTCGATAGTTCTATGAATTCATTATTATAATTTAAGTAAATCTTTATGGTATTGGTGTCTAAAAATATGATGACAACTTATCAATCAGACTTAAAGATTCAGGGAAAACAAAAAGAGTGTTATCTAAGCCGTCTCTTTCTGAAATATGGTGTGGAGTCTAATAGACAAACCTGATGTTATACTCTTAAAAATTAAGAGGGTAAAATGAATTGACAATTAAAAATCAGAGAAAAAAGAATCAATTTAAAGTATAGATGATCAAGATATTGGTGTTAAATTTAATTTGTCTCAATATACTCTTCACTTATGCTGCGAGCTGTTGTTAACTGAAAATATTATATTTCAAGAAGTTACAGGATTTTAAAATAATTCTATCAATGCCAATCTCACCACGATAGGAAAATTTATCCTATTTCTTCTCTCCACCGTTTTTAAATTTTATGTGAAAATCAAATGACACAATGTTTCACGTGAAACATCTTTACTCAATTACCTAATAAGAAAAGACTAAATGAACCTAACTGAAAACTTGAAATTTTCTATCTTTTAGAACTACTGTCAAAAACCATGCTGAAGGAGAAAACAATGTCGCAGCAAATGAACCAAAGTGAAAAACCTCAAAATGAAAAACAAATTCCTATACACTCTATTCAACGATCACTTGATCAAACAAAAAATTACTATCAAAACCAAAGGATAGAATACATATCAATCCATTTACTCTGCCCAATGGAGAATCAACCTAGATACACTTTTGAACAAGAGAGTCTTGAAGAGCTTGCGCAAAGCATTCGTACCTATGGTATTTTACAACCCCTGATCGTTTCATTGGAAAAAGATGGTCAAATTACAATCATTGCGGGTGAACGGAGATGGAGAGCGGCAAAAATTGCAGGGCTAGATTCCGTACCATGTATTGTTCGAGATTTGCACGACCATTCTCGTTTAGAACTTGCGCTCATAGAAAATATTCAAAGAGAGTCATTATCAGCACTTGAAGAAGCTCACTCCTTGAAATTGCTCATAGAGGAACACAATTACACACAAGATGCCTTAGCTTCTCGAATAGGAAAAAGCAGAGCTACCGTAACGAATACGATTCGCCTCCTCAGTCTACCTGAAAAAGTGCAGTCAGACCTGCAAAGCAAGGTTATCACAGCAGGACATGCACGAGCACTATGTGCACTGAATAACGAAAAACTGCAGCTTAAAGCCCTTTCAATCGTAGTGAAGAAAAAACTATCTGTTCGACAAACAGAAGATTTAATAAAAAACTTAAAATCAGAGAAATTACAAAAAACTTTAATAGACTCGATCTCTCCTGACTTAAGATATGTATGTGATCAGTTCAAGGGACATTTAGGAACGAAGGTAAAGATCACAGGTGATACAAATAAAGGCAAGATTGAGATTAGCTACTATACCCTAGACGATTTAGAGAGAATTTCTGAGCTTATTTTGGGAAATCTGATTTCTTCTGGAAAATAATTTTCTACTGTTACTTTAAAATTTGTCTTAAAAATTAATAAATTTTTATTTTAAAAAATTAATTTACATATTTTTTTGTTACTTTAATTTTAAGAATGAAAATTATTTTTTTGTTACTTTATTATAGTAAGCTGGCAGCTATTGTCGCAAGTGCAGATCTCTCGCCTTTTACTAATGAAACATGGCCCGCAATAGCTTCTTGCTTCATACGCTCTACAACATATGTCAATCCATTCGATGCCGCATCGACATATGGATTATCTATTTGATACGGATCTCCTGTGAGAATTATTTTAGTATTTTCACCTGCACGCGTAAGAATAGTCTTAATTTCATGAGGAGTAAGATTTTGTGCTTCATCAACTATAAAATATTGATTAGGAATTGAACGACCTCGAATATATGTCAATGGCTCAACTTCCAATATTCCTTGATTGATTAATTCATGATAACTTTGAGATAATCTTTTTTGTCTACCTTGTGCAACACCACCTAGCAAAAGTTCTAAGTTATCAAAAATTGGCTGCATCCATGGATTTAATTTTTCTTCCAAAGTACCTGGTAAATATCCAACATCACGTCCTAAAGGAAAAATAGGACGACTCACTAAAAGTTTTTGATATTTAGATTCATCGGTTGTTTTTTCAAGGCCCGCAGCTATGGCTAGCAAGGTTTTTCCTGTACCAGCAGTACCAACTAAAGTTATTAACTTTACATCATCATCCAGTAATAAGTCTAAAGCAAAACTTTGTTCAAGATTTCTTGGATAAATTCCCCAAACAAAATCTTTTCCACCCAGATTTAAATTTTTTAAATTACCCGTCACATGATCATATTTACCATAGACAAATTGTAAAGAATCCCTATTGTCTCGTAATATAACATATTGATTTGGCATCAACTCATAATCTTCTAAAGAAATACTACCCGATGATAAATATTTTTTTAAAATTTCAGCATCAACCTCGAATTCAACTATTCCAGTATATAACTCTTCAATATTTACTTTATCTGCTTCAAAATCCGAAACACTAATTCCCAAAGCATCTGCTTTAATTCTTAAGTTAGAATCTTTGGTAATTAAAATAACAGCCATGTTTGGAGTTTGTCGTTTTAAAATAAGTGCAACACTTAAAATTAAGTTATCTGGTTTTCTTTCAAAATGTGCTGGTAATAATGCCATATCGGATTCTAAAACCACGTAAACACGTCCACTGTCTTTTCTATCAGTAAACAATGGTATTCCGTTACTTAAAGATCCTTTTTCACGCAGATCATCCAAAATACGCGAAAACTGTCTCGCATTCCGTCCCGTTTCGCTTAATCCTTTTTTAAAAGTGTCCAATTCCTCAATGACTGAAATTGGAATATAAACATCATTATCTTCAAAAGAGAAAATGGCGCTTGGATTGGACAACAACACATTCGTGTCAAGAACGAATTTCTTTTTCAACCCTGTACCCCTTCTGCAAATAATCCGACCCAAAGAGGGATCGGTCTCTTACAAGAATTCAATTCTTACTCTATCATTCCATGAGAACGTTTTGAGTTTAACAGAGTCAGGCATTTTTTTTTAGGGCAACCGCAGGAGGAAATGAAATGGCCACCATGCATTCAAAAGAACTTCTCAGTTCCGTGTCAGAAAGTGTTCGCAGAGAATTTAAAGAGCAAAAATACATTTTATCATATGATGAATATCTTGACATTTTTAGCAATGAACCCAGACGATTGATTCGCAACGCATCTGAATACATGCTTGATATGTTTAAGTTTTTCGGACTAAGCGAAGTTAAACATGGTTTTAATCATACGAAAAGGCATTTTAAGCTTTTTGAAAGAGTACGTGGTAAAAATAAACCCGCAATCACAGGTCAAGAAGAAGCGCATGAGAGTATTTACAGAGTGCTTGAGCAATTTGTTCGCCAAGGTAAAATTGATAAACTAATCTTATTACATGGTCCAAACGGTTCGAGTAAATCTTCGACGGCTGAGTCCTTAGCAAATGGTTTAGAAGAATATTCAAAAACTGAAGAAGGTGCTGTCTATAAATTCAATTGGATTTTTCCTTCAGATAAAATTGGTTATGAAGGGCTCGGTGATGCTCTTAATAAACATATTGGTTTTGGTGACAATAATCCAAGCCGCAATGGCAATAAAAGTTTTGCCCATCTTGAAGATGATGAAATAATGTGCAAAATAATAAGCGAAATGAAAGAAAATCCGATTTTTGTCTTACCCAAAAAAGAACGTGTGGAATATTATAAAAAAGTTATTGGAAAAAATTTAAACAGCGATGAAATCCCTGCTTACTTAGAAGAAGGTGCACTCGGAGCAAAAAGTAAAAAAATATTTGACTCACTTCTTGTTGCTTATAAAGGTGATCTTGAAAAAGTTTTAAGACATGTACAAGTTGAAAGATTTTTTTATAGCAGTAGATATCGCGTTGGAATCGCATCTGTAGAACCACAAATGGCTATCGATGCCCAAGATAGACAAATAACTATGGAAAGAAACATTCAAAATATACCACCCGCACTGCAAAACATTCGGCTATTTGAACCACAAGGAGAATTGATCGATGCAAATCGTGGATTTATTGAATTTGCTGATTTACTCAAACGCCCACTCGATGCTTTTAAATATTTATTATCTACAATCGAAAAAATGAATATAAATCTATCCAGTGGGATAGCTGATCTCGATCTCGTAATGATGGCGAGCGCAAATGAAAAACACCTCGATGCTTTTAAAAATTCTCCAGATTGGCCATCATTTAAAGGTAGATTTGAGCTTGTGCGCGTTCCATATCTATTGTCTGCTAAACTTGAGCAAAAAATTTATGAAGAAGATATAAAAATAATTGAAAAGACGAAAAAAATTGGACCACATTCCCTCAATTTACTAGCAAGATGGGCTGTTTTAACACGCTTACGTCAACCCGACCCTGACTACTATGATCCAGGCATAAGGAATTTAATTGCCCGTTTAGATCCATATGACAAACAGGCTCTTTATGACGGCAATGAACCTTCAAATGCATTTTCAGAAGCAGAAAAAGGACTGTTAAAAAAGCATGTCGAAGAAATTTTGAAAGAAAGCCAAAGCTCTGTAGCTTATGAAGGTCGCTTTGGGGCAAGTCCAAGAGAAATGAAGATGTTACTTTATTTTGCAGCACAAAATGAGCGTCATGACTCGCTTTCAGCAATAGCACTCTTTGATGAAATTGAAAAACTCACTCGGGATAGAACTATATATGATTATTTACAGTTTGAACCGCGCGGTGGATATCATGATTATCGTGAATTTATAAAATATATTAAGTCACAATATGCTCTCTTTTTCCATAGAGAATTTTTATCTGCGTTGAATTTATATGATGAAGAACAATATATAAAAGCATTGCAGCGTTATATGAAAAATGTCACTTCCTATTTGAAAAAGGAAAAAATGCAAAATGAAATCACCGGTAGACATGAAGATGCGAATGAAAACATAATGGAAGAAATGGAATCTCTAATGGGTGCCACAGGAAACAAAAGAGAAATAAGAGAAAGACTTGTCGGTAAAATTGCTTCATGGCGAGTCGAAAGACCAAATGAAGAACTTAATTTTGCCAAAGTATTTGAACAAGAATTAGCAACAATTGCAAAGAGAATTTATGAAAGTAAAGAAGAAGAAATTAAAAAGATTAAGTCCGCTATGATGATGCATGGTAGCGATGATTATAAAAATCAACCAAAAGAAATTTTGGAAACATGTGAAAATACCTTTGTAAATTTAGAAAATAGATATCATTATACAAAGAAAAATGCTTGGGAAAGCTTAATTTTTTTAAACTCCATGAAAAAATGATTCTATTTAATTAAATAAAAATAAACAAATAAATATTTCGATTTGTGAAACACTTTCCGAATCGAAAAACAGGATAAATACATGAATAAGTATAAGTATATTATTTTTGATTTCAATGGAACGCTTTGTGATTCCAATAAAGCAGTTGAATATTGTCTGCTAAAAACATTAGAAAATTTTAACATTCACAACCTTAAATATGACATAAAAAATCTCCTTTCCGAAGATTACAATCAGCAAGAAATTTTCAATAAATTAGCCCCAAATACAAATATTAATAACTTAATGAATAGTTATAAAGCATTTTATAATTCAGGAAAAGGTAATAATTTAAGTAAAATTTATCCTGGATTGTATGAAATACTTGATATTTTAAAATCAGGAGATTTTAAAATAATTCTTAAGAGTCAGAAAAATATAAATGAAATGACTGACTCGCTTTCTTTTTTCAGATTACACAATTATATTGACTTATGTATAGCAGAAAATGAGGGGACACACGATAAAAAACACTCTGATATTTTCAATGATATTATAAAAAAAACATACTCAGATATAAATACCGAAAACATCTTAATGGTTGGCGATACAGAGCCTGATATTCAATTTGCCAAAAACAACTCGATTGACTCATGTTGGGCCACTTATGGATATGGAAATGTCGATAAATGCTTATCTTTTCAGCCTACATACTTTATAGAATCTCTCATCTTTCTACTTGAGATCTTAGATATTTGATTGCTGGTCAGAATAGATGAAATAGCTATAACTCACTCTCATAATTTATAAATATTCGTCTATTAATCAGGCAATAAATAATATTTTTTTATTTCTTTTTCAGTAAAGTATTTTAAAAAAAACTTCTTTAAGGTACCATCTTTTACAATACTTTTAATAATATTATCCCACTTATTAAACTCTTCTTTTGAGAATACTTTTTTGGAAAACATAATATTAGAATTTAAGATTTTCTCATCAGAATTCCAATCAGTCAGAACAACTTCTTTTTTAAAACCAGTCAATTCTTTTGGATACCTCTTATAATTACCATAAGGAGCAAATATACCTTGCACATGATTTTTATTTAATTTCATGTAAAGCTGTTCCTGGGTTACTGATTCTTCTATTCTATTTAGTTTTCTCATTTTATCAACAAAATCATCTAACTTTTGACTTCCATGCAGATATCCACGTATGACACCAAATACCGCACTTTCATTTTTTATAAAACCTTCAAGAGTTTTATCTTTTAATTCTTTCCGAACTAATGCATAATTTTTAATTTTAGTATAACTTGAAAAATAAGCGAAACTTTCTCTTTCCTTACTTATAATAGCATTCGTACCAAAGTCTAGTTTTCCACTTTTTAAATCTTTCCAGATTCTGGCTCTTGGCGCTGTGTATTCATATATTTTACAACCACTTCTTTTAGATAATTCATGGAATATATATTTATTTATTCCTTCATTTTTACTTTGTATATAGTAAAACCCAGTATCATAAAACGCCACACTAAATTCTTTAAAACAAGTTGGTTTTTCGGAAGCATAAGCAAAATGCGCATAATAAAATATAAAAAAGAGCTTAAAAATAATGTTTATGAAAATTGATTGATCAGTTATTTTTTTAACCATACACAACCTTACTTTAATATTATTAATAATTTGCTACTCATACTATAATATACGAAATCAAACATCATCGGTCAAATTAAAAAAGTAAACTATTCAGATTTGTAAAATTCTTAGCTAAAAATTAGCTTCTCTTAACGTCTTCTTTTGAATATTAACACAAAAGTTAGATATTTTACAAAAGCATGAGAAGAGTTTGGAAAATGACTTTGAGTGGCTTAGGAGCTCTTACAAAGACTGTGAAATTTGCCTGAAGTGAATAAAAGTCAGATAGACTAAATTCTAGTGTGTTTAAATGCAAATTGTGAGGAATGATACTTATAGGCTAAATAATTGGACCGGACTTTCTATTATTTTTTTTTGAAATATCTCTAATAATATATAATTATAAAAAACCAATATAAACGCAAAGATAATTTCTTTTAAAACATTATTATTTTTTTAAGCTTACCACACATTTTATGCAGTAAATTTAAATCGTCTTATTTGACAAAAGCGAAGAAATATTTAAAATTTTTGGATGACGCTGAGCGACTCTTTTGGTTTTTATGTTTCAATTTTATATTAAGAAAAAATGCAACATAATATCATTCTAAATCATCCTCTTGCTCAGAACTAAATTCACATAAGGGAATTCAAATGTATAAAATATATTTTTTTGTTCCAGAAACACACGTTGAAAATGTTAAAAATGCCATGTTTGCAAATGGTGCTGGACAAATAGGTAACTATAGCTGCTGTGCCTGGCAAACTATAGGCGAAGGTCAGTTTATGCCGCTAAAGAGCAGCAATCCATTTATAGGTGAACAAAATAAACTTGAAAAAGTTCCTGAATACAAAGTTGAAATGCTTTGCTCCGAACAGAATATTCATGAAGTAATTAAGGCATTAAAAACAAGTCATCCTTATGAAGAGCCTGCTTTTGAAGTTGTGCGTTTAGAAAATTTCTGAATTTATTTGGAAACCACTTATTATTAATTAATTTTTATTTTACTCGTCTATAGATAGCAAAACAAAATAAACAATAATTTTCAGTATTAATCCTACTCTTATTTTTTCACATCCTTAAATTATCTCTTCATTCTCGAAATACGCTGTTACTATAATCGATTTCTTTATGTGATACTTCTCAAATAGATCAAGACCACTGTCTTTAAATTCATAAAAATCATAATAGCAAAGACAGAAACTATCTTTTAAAGTGTCAAAATGCAAATGAGCCCATTCACTGAAAGATTTTGGATTGTTAAAATGAGTCATTTTAACCCCATACTCAAATATAAGTAAATTATTAAGACACTTGTCTCATACTCATGAATTCTTTGCTCGTCATCAATAATAACTGTTTGCTTATTTAAGATTTTAATTTTTGGAACAAACCAAATTGGCTCTTTTGTTCTTACTAAATCTATAGATATTTTTGTACCAATATCAACTTCAGAATTTATGCGAAGGCGCTCACTCCAATCACAAATTGTTAAACGAGCATGAAATAAACCAAGTCCTCTTCCAGACTCTTCATTAAAACTAGCCCCTCCAACTCCAATTTGAGAAAAGACTTTTAAAGGAATTCCTTTACCAGGATCTTCAACTGTTATATATATTCTATCCTGTTCGTGAAGCCTTATTTTTACTAAAATTTTACCTTCACCATTTGGCAATACTTCAAAGGCATTGTTTATAAGATTAGACATTATTCTTTTTCAGTCTGAATAATTCAGCTTTGAGAAAAGCCCATATCTGCTCACTTCATAGATATCACCTTCTATATTATGATTACAGTATAACTAATCCCAAGTTCAGAAAAACATAGCAATCGTATCGCATATAAAAATAAAAAATCACTCAAATTTTAACTGAAAAAACAAATGGTGAGCGATATGAAGAAAAAATTCCAGATGCGAGATACATTTGGGAAAAATAGAAAATAGACTTTAATTAAGGGCTTTTTCTATTTTTATACACAGTGAAATCAGTCACTGTTTTAATATATTTTCCAGAAAAATAGGGAGACGTTATCAGGAAATCGGCGGAAGACTGATTGCAGGCAAGCGGGACATTCCACACCACAGCCACTCTTAATAATGCTCGGACATCGGGATCATGTGGTTGGGCGGCAAGAGGATCCCAGAAAAAAAGAACAAGGTCGAGTTTCCCATCTGCAATATACGCACCCGCTTGCATATCTCCACCCAAAGGACCACTTTCAAAACATGTGACTTCGAGTCCTGTTTCGCGCTCTAAAAGTTTTCCTGTGGTGCCAGTGGCATAAAGGTTATGTTTAGCTAGTTCTTTCGCATGTAAAACAGCCCACTCCAATAACTCTCTTTTTTTATTATCATGGGCAATAAGGACAATATTTTTTCTCTCAGGTATATTGATTTTTTTATATTGAGAGCTCATTTTACTTCCTTATTATATTTTGTTTTATTCTACAGTAACACTTTTTGCTAAATTCCGAGGCTGATCAACGTCTGTTCCTTTTTTAACAGCCACCCAATAAGATAACAAATGTAACGGAACTGTAGTTAAAAATGGTTGAATAAGCTCTGAGCATTCTGGCACCCCGATAAATTCGTCGGAAATACTTTTTAAGTTTTCATCCCCTTCTGTGCCCACTGCTAAAATCTTTCCACCGCGTGCGCGAATTTCTTCAATATTGCTTATTGTTTTCTCATAATAACTGTCCTTAGGAGCAATACAAACAGACCATATATTTTCATCTATAAGAGCAATGGGCCCATGCTTAAGTTCTCCCGCAGCATAACCTTCTGCATGAATATAAGATAATTCTTTGAGTTTGAGCGCACCTTCCATGGCGACATACCACTGCGGACCTCTGCCAATAAAAAGAATACTCAGTGCATTATAAAATTTCTTAGAAAGATGTTCAATATAACTTGATAGAGTCAAGGTCTTCTCAAGTAAACTCGGGATTTTAACAAGTTCATCGATATATTCTGCAATTTTTTCGGATGAAAGCTTTTTTTGTTCCTGCGCCAGAGCTAAACCTAGAATAATAAGGGAACTGATTTGTGCAGATAGAGCTTTTGTGCTCGCAACACCCACCTCAGGTCCAGCATAAATAAGGCTTTCATCATGACAATTATGAGCAATTGTGCTTCCAGGCATGTTCACAATCGCAAGTGTTTTAGCACCATTTTCTTTGGCAAATTTTATTGCTTGCAAAGTGTCAATTGTTTCTCCACTTTGTGAAAGTGCGACACTTAATGTCTTAGCTGTCACTGTGGGCGTTCTATATCTTGATTCACTTGCGAGATCCACTTCAACTGGAATTCTTGTGAATTGTTCAATAAAGTAACGAGCGAGACAGCCTGCATAATAACTTGTCCCACAAGCTACAATTTGAATGCGCTCAATTTCTTTTAAGTTTATTTTCGATATTCCATAATTTTCAAGATTAATTTTACCTATATCACGATCGAGTCGACCTTTGATTGTCTGCGCAACCGCCTGTGGCTGCTCATGGATCTCTTTTAGCATATAATGATCATAACCATTTTTATCGAGCATAGCAGTGGACCATGAAATTTCTATTGGCTTTCTTAAAACTTCTTTTCCTGCAAAATCGACAATGGAAATACTTTCTGCATTTAAGAAAGCTATTTCTTTATCTTCCATAATAATGATAGAACGGGTGTGATCGACAAGAGCCGTTATGCCCGACGCCATATAATTTTCATTTTTCCCTAGTCCCAGAACAATAGGAGACCCATATTTTATAACAAATAAAGTATCAGGCACATCGGTGCATAAAATCCCAAATGCAAATGCACCGTGGATTTGAGAAACTAAGGAAAAAATAGCTTTTTTTATGCGCTCAAAACTATTCTTTTCTTCTGCCAATTTTTTATATTCATAATTTAATAAATGCGCTGCAACTTCGGTATCGGTCTCACTCTGGAATTTATAGCCTTTAGTTATTAGAAAATCTTTTAAAGATTTATAATTTTCGATAATACCATTGTGTAATAACACTATATTTTCAGAACGATGGGGGTGTGCGTTACTCTCTGTTGGCTTTCCATGCGTAGCCCAACGGGTATGACCTATACCTATTCTTGTACTCGCTGGGAGATTTGCTAATTTATTTTGTAAATTATTTAATTTTCCTTCAGCTCTCTGAATAAAAACTCCATCGGAATTCATCATTGCAATACCCGCTGAGTCATACCCTCTATACTCTAGGCGCTTCAGTCCATTGTAAAAGAATTCTGGAGTTGCATTCGAGCCAATATACCCAATCACACCGCACATATATTAAACCTCATTCCTATCATTTTATATTTGCATATTTGTTCTGGAATTTGACTTCCATTTCTGCCAATTGTTCTTGGGAGTTAATCCCTAAAAATTCACTTTCATCTTGACCTATCATATAACCAATTTTATTCCCTAATTTTTTAGAAATTTCGGGTGCATCAGTTAAATAATATTCTTTCGCTGCATTTGTATTATTGAGCTTAGATAAAATAGCATCTAAGTCATTTAAATTCGCGCATAAGAAGCCAGAATTGCAAAGAGCAATTTTTTTCTCATTCTCATTACAATCTTTTTCTTCTCGAATTGCTATGAATTCTTTATTACTATCTGTTAAAATACGTCCATAGCCAAAAGGATTTTTAGCCTTAAAAGTCATGATAGTAAATGAATTATTCTGCTCTGCATGGGTTTTGAGGAATGTTTTAAAAGTTTCACCCTCAACTCCAGGACTGTCACCAGGGGTAATAATAATGTTTGTCTTTGCACTATTTTCAATTTCGTTTGTAAAATATTTTTTTGCCGCTTCTACCCCACAGGCAGCAGCATGTCCTGTGCCCAATGGATTTTCTTGATAGGCAAAATTGATATTAATATCTTTTGGAAAAGAATGCAGTGCAATGATTTCTTCAACGAGTTTTTGCTTAGGAGAGATAACAACAATAATTTTCTTAACTTCAGCCACTATGAGCGATTCTATAGCCCAAATAACCAATGGTTTGCCAAACAGAACATGAGCTACTTTTGGTAAATGGGAATTCATTCTTTTTCCCATCCCTGCAGCCAGAACAACACCAATAGCTAAGCCATTGAATTGGTAAGGGGCTTCCACAGAATAATTCTCCAAATTAAATAATTTAAACGCAATCTTTTCATGAATGCTTAATTGTATCAAATAATAGATACATTTTCTTCTATTTACACAATAGGAAAATTATTTTCAAAATTTAAATTATTTTTTTCGCCGTGCTTTAAAAAAGCTTTTTAGCAGCATTGAAGACTCTTCAGAACAAACACCTTGAGTGATTTCACATTGATGGTTTAAGCGCTTGTCATTTAAAATGTTATCTAGGCTTCCAACAGCCCCTGCCTTGGGATCACAGGCAGCAAAGATTATGCTTGGGATTCTCGAAAGTATTATAGCTCCTGCACACATAAAACAAGGTTCTAGACTCACATAAAGACTGCAATCGCTTAAACGCCAACGCCCAAGTTTTTTACATGCAAGCTCAATTGCGATAAGCTCCGCATGGGCGGTCGCTCGATTTTCCGTTTCGCGAAGATTGTAAGCTTCAGAAATAATTTCGCCATGTGCATTAACTATCACGGCACCAACGGGGACTTCACCCAATGCAGAAGCTTTTTTTGCAAGTTCAATACATTTTTCCATGTACACTTTATGATTTAAACTTTTAGTTGTGGATTTTGTATTAGACAAAAGGTGTATAACCTAGAAAAGGTGGCGGAGCGAGAGGGATTCGAACCCTCGGAAGAGTCTCCCCTTCGCGCCCTTAGCAAGGGCGTGGTTTGAGCCACTCACCCATCGCTCCCCAAGGGATAAATATATAAAAATGGCGCGCGGTAAGCGATTCGAACGCCTGACCGCCAGATTCGTAGTCTGGTGCTCTATCCAGCTGAGCTAACCGCGCATTGACCTTGTCAGAAAGATTTTCATCTTCACTGCCAGAGTGTTCTGTGGTGTACAAAATCAAAAAAGAGAAGTCAACACAGATTGTCATTTTTTTCTCAGTCCGTATATTTTTGGTGAAATAAGGCACTTAAGCTAACGTAGCAAAGAATCAAAAAGTCCTAGAAACATTTGGCGCATTTGTGCTATGCCTTTTTTGCCTAGGCCTATTTGGCTAAGTATCATATTTTGCCAAGAAACATTATTCAGAAAGGATCTCTCGTGTCTCCTAACTGTACCTTTAAAAAAACGGGATTATTACTTTTTCCTCTCCTAAGCATGTCAACAATCTCCTCTTTAAGTCTTTATGCATCAGAATCCTCTAAAGCACCAGAATCCTCTAAGGCATCAGAATCCTCTAAAGCATCAGAATCCTCTAAAACATCAAAATCCTCTAAAACATTGGAGCCACCCAAGATTTGTATGGTTCTGGACAAGGGAGGCAAGGACGATAGGTCTTTCAATGAATCTGCAGTTACAGGCTTTAACCGAGCACTGAAAGAACTTTCTATTAGTAAGAACAGTAAGTTTGTAGAGCCCAAGAATGATGCTCAAATATATCCTTTCTTTAGGAGTTTTGCCACATCTGCGAAGTGTGATTTAATCATTGCCATCGGCTACAACCCCTCAGAATACGTCCCTGAACTCGCTACCAAGTATCCCGACAAGAAATTTCTCGCTGTCGATACAAACCTAGAAGACAAAAACTCTGCAAAAAACATTCGATCCATCACGTTTGCTGAACATGATGGTTCTTTTTTAGTTGGTGCTATTGCAGCTATGAAATCAAAGACAGGGAAAATAGGTTTTGTGGGTGGAATGGATATCCCTCTTATCCATCGCTTTGAAACAGGATATAAAGCGGGCGCAAAATATATTAACTCAGAAATTAAAATCACCTCCGCATACGTTGGTATAACAACAGATGCATGGAACAATCCCGCAAAAGCGAAAGAGTTGGCGCACGCACAATACAATGAAGGCAATGATGTTATTTTCCAAGTTGCTGCCAATTCAGGACAAGGTGTTTTTGATTCTGCAGAACAGATGAATAAACAATCAAAAACAAAACACTATGCGATTGGTGTTGATACAAATCAAAATTGGATCAAGCCAGAAATCATTTTAACCAGTATGGTTAAAAGAGTAGATAATGCAGTGTATTTTGCAATTAAAGATTTTACGAACGGAACATTTACCACGGAGCACACAGCTTTCAACTTAAATGATGGCGGAGTTGATTGGGCATATGATCAATACAATGAAAAATTCTTTACAGAAGCACAGGTAAATGAGATTAATGACATCAAAGAGAAAATAATTAATGGAAAAATAATTGTTCCTGATTATTATAAATTAGATAAAAAATAATATTCCCTTTGAAAGGTTTTAACTTAAAATGAAGAATATTCTTAGCTCTATTTTCTTTCTATCAATGTCACTCCACACACAATCAATTCATGCTGCTCCAAATCCAAAAATATGTATGATTCTCGATAAGGCTGGTAAGGATGATCGTTCTTTTAATCAAGCAGCATATGAGGGATTCCAAACTGCCTTAAAAACTTTACCTATTTCAAAGGAAAGTAAAGTAATTGATGCCAAGGAAGATGCACAACTTAAACAGGTAATTCGTTCTTTCGCAAAAGGCAATTGCGCAGTTATTTTTTCAATCGGCATAAACAATGCTGATGCAATAAAAGCTCTTATTCCTACATATCCTCAACAAAAATTTGTTCTTATTGATTCTATTATCAATGAAAAAAATGTTCGCTCCATTGTCTATAGAGAAGACCAGGGTGCATTTTTAGTTGGTACTATTGCTGCAATTAAGTCAAAAACAAATGAAATTGGTTTTATTGGAGGAATGGATATACCTCTTATTCGAAGATTTGAAACAGGATATAAAGCGGGCGCAAAGTATATCAATCCCGAAATTAAAATACTTTCTGCTTTTGTCGGAATATCCATTGAAGCATGGAATAATCCTACAAAAGCACAAGAAATTGCTCTCAATCAATATAGACAAGGTGCTGATATTATTTTTCATGCTGCAGGAGGTTCAGGTTTAGGTGTTTTTAATGCTGCTGAAAAAAAAGAAAATTTAAAACATAAAAAATATGCGATTGGCTGTGATTCCAATCAAAACTGGATTAAACCTGGTATTATTCTCACAAGTATGACCAAAGGGGTTGCCGCTACAGTTGTAAACACCATTCAATCCGTAATTGATGATAAATTTATGACTGGGACTCATTCCTATGGACTAGAGCATGACGGAGTCAATTGGGCCTTCGACAGCTACAATGAAAAATTATTCACGGAAAAAGATTTAGAAAAAATTGAGCGAATTAAAAACGATATTATAACAGGAAAAATTCCAGTTCCTGATTATTATAATGAGGTTAAGAAATAATATGCTATCATATAATTTTACAAAGAAAATAGCGGTAAAAATTTTAGCTATTTTTTCTTTTATAACTCTATCGTTAAATGCATACGCAGAAATAAACAATAAAATCTGTCTTATACTTGATAAAGGTGGAAAAGATGATAAATCATTTAACCAATCAGCGTATGAAGGCTTTTTAAAAGCTCAATCCGATTTTAAATTATCAAAAGAAAGTAAATACGTAACAGTAAAAGAAGATTCACAATCGACTCATTTTGTCAGAACTCTTTCAAATGGAGACTGTGGGCTCATCATTGCTGTTGGTTTTAATAATGCAGATGTCGTTGAAAAAATGGCCAAAAAATTTCCAAAACAAAAATATGTTCTTGTCGATTCTTCCGTTAAAGCAGAAAATATTCGCTCTATTTCATTTCAAGAGCATGAAGGTAGTTTTTTAATTGGTGCAATTGCAGCTATGAAATCAAAAACAAATCATATTGGTTTTATTGGTGGCATGGAAATTCCGCTAATAAAAAGATTTGCTTTAGGTTATAAATCAGGTGCTGAATATATAAATCCTAAAATTAAAATAACAGAAACATATGTAGGCGTTTCTCCTACGGCATGGAATAACCCTACTAAAGCAAAAGAACTTGCACTATCTATGTATAATCAAGATAATGATATCATATTTGTCGCCGCAGGAGCTTCTTCACAAGGGGTGTTTGACGCAGTTGCGGAAGTCAGCAAGAAAAACTCTAAAAAGAAAAATTATGTTATAGGAGTTGATTCCAATCAAAATTATTTGCAACCAGGGCTTGTATTAACAAGCATGGAAAAAAAAGTAAGTGTTAAAATATATGCTGCAATTAAAGATTTTATAGAAAATAAATTTTCAACCGGCGTTATTCGATATGGTTTTGACAATGATGGAGTCAATTGGGCATACGATAAATACAATGAACCACTTTTTACTCTTCAAGAGAGAGATAAAATTGATAATATAAGAAAAAATATAATTTCTCATAAAATTAAAGTCCCAGATTTTTATCAAGTAGGAAAATAAGGTTTTAATAATAATTTTATTTAGTTAATTTTTAATGATAAATGGTATTATATATTATGAAAAGTAATGAAACAAAGAACCAAATTGCTTTTGAATTTCGATCCGTTACAAAAACATTTGGAAAAATAATTGCTAATAATAAAATAAGTTTTTCCGTTCCTAAAGGTTCAATAAGAGCACTTGTTGGAGAAAATGGAGCTGGAAAATCGACAGCTATGAAAATTCTATTTGGCTTATATAAAGAGGATTCTGGAGAAGTACTCGTAAATGGAAAACCTCAACATTGGAACTCGCCAAGAGATGCAATAAAAAACGGTATTGGCATGGTACATCAGCATTTTATGCTTGCAGAAACAGCGACTGGTTTAGACAATATAATTCTGGGTGATGAAAGTGATAGTTTAAAACTTCCTTTCATACCACTTTCTCTCAATATTATTGACCGCAAAAAAGCTAAGATTAAAATTGAAAATATTGCTAAAAAATATGGATTAAGCGTACCATTGGATATTAAAATATCTAAACTTCCTGTTGGAATGCAACAAAGAATTGAAATATTAAAACTCTTATACCGTGATGCAGAAATTCTCATACTCGATGAACCTACTGCCGTTTTAACTCCACTTGAAGTTGATGAACTTTTTGTTAATTTAAAGAAATTAAAAGATGAAGGCAAGACTATTATCATAGTTACGCATAAGTTAAAAGAAGTTCTTAACTTTACTGATCATATAACTATATTTAGAAGCGGGCAAGTGATCGGAAATTTAGAGACAAAAGAAGCCAATGAAGAAAAAATAGCTTCGATGATGGTTGGCAGAAATGTCAATCTTAAACCAAAAATTCCTTGCAATACTAATTTAAGAGGACCAGTCTTAAATATAACTAATGTAACTTTAAAAGATTATAAAACAAAAGATTCAAAAAGAAATTTATTAAATAAAATAAATTTATCTGTATCAGGTGGTGAAATAGTCGGGATTGCTGGCGTAGAAGGCAATGGTCAATCCGATTTATTGGATCTTATTTTTCATCCACAAAAGTACTTTGGTAAAAAATCTTCCCAAAATAATCCTGCAAGTGGTGAAATTAGTCTTCTAGGTAATGATATTAAGCATAAAAAAAGCTCAGAAATGGCTGATATCAATGTTGGATTTATACCTGAAGATAGACATACAGAAGGATTGTTATTAAATATGTCTGCAGAAGAAAATTATATTCTTGGCCGACATTGGGAAACGAAGTTTCGCTTCGGTTTCTTACAAAATATTAAAAAAATAAAAGAAACTGTTAAAAATGAAATGGAAACATATGATGTTCGGCCACGAAATTCTGAGCTTTTAGCTACTGGCTTTTCAGGTGGCAACCAACAAAAAATAATAATTGCTAGAGAATTTGGCAAAAATCCAAACTTCATAGTTGCTGCTAATCCCACGCGCGGAGTTGATATTGGTGCGATTGAATTTATACACAAACAAATTGTTGAAGAAAGAGACAAAGGCGTAGGAATTTTACTCATTTCCTCTGAGCTAGACGAAATCACTACGCTTTCAGATAGAATTATCGTTCTCTACGAAGGAGAAATTGTGGCAGAGTACAGAAGAGACCAAGCAAACGAATATCAGATTGGACTTGCTATGTGCGGCGGACATCCCCAAGAAGGAGTTCAAAAGTGAATATCATTCGCCCCATAGCAGCTACTATAATTGGTCTTTTTTTAGGCTTGCTTGTTACTTATTTTGCAGGTGAAAATCCTTTAAATGTTTTTCTTATATTTACAACATCAGGTTTTGGTAGCGCTTACGATATAGGCATGACTTTAACTTATAGCATGCCGCTTATTTTAACAGGTCTTTCTGTATCAATGGCATTTAAATCTGGACTTTTTAATATTGGCGCAGAAGGGCAACTTACCATGGGTGCTTTAGCGGCTGCATCCGTTGGAGCGCTTTTCACTTCAATTCCACCTTTTATCGCACCTATTTTTGCAGGTATTTGTGCAATATTAGCTGGAGGAATATGGGGGGGTATTGCTGGATACTTAAAAGCAAAACGAGGCGCTCATGAAGTCATAACAACCATTATGCTCAACTTTGTTGCTGCAGGTATTGCAAGCTATGTCACTGTTTATTTATTAAAGGATCCAAATACTCAAAACCCACAAACAATTCCTATTTCTCCAAATTATAAACTCGAGTCCTTCGCATTTTTTGATAGCGCGCCTGTTTCAAGTGCACTCTTTTTGTCAATTATAGTAGCGATTTTGGTCTGGATATTTTTATACCGCACACCCCTTGGATATGAAATAAGAGCCGTTGGCTCCAATGAATCTGCAGCATCCACTGCCTGCATTAGTATTTCAAAAACTCAAATTTTAAATATGTTTATTGCAGGAAGTTTAGCTGGACTTGTTGGAGTGGGAGAAGTCTTAAGCCGCTCGGAATGCTTTAAACTTGACTTTTCGCCTGGCTACGGTTTTACGGGGATCGCGGTCGCATTTTTAGCGCGTGGCAACCCTATTGCCATTATATTTTCTGGACTTCTTTTTGGCGTCCTGCAAAAAGGCGCCAGCGATCTTGAAATATTCACGCACAATGTCACTTCTGACCTTTCACTTGTATTACAGGCATTAATAATCCTTGCTGTATCTGCTGATGGTTTATGGGAAAAATTCATTTCTGCTAAAAAGGTTAAATTGTAATGGACTGGATTAATCTTGCTATTTCTATAAGCGGCGCAACTATTCGGATGTCGGCTCCACTTATCTTCGCTGCTCTTGGTGGTCTTTTTAGTGAAAGAAGTGGAATCATAAACATTGCTCTCGAAGGCAAAATGCTTGCAGGCGCATTTGCCGCAGCCGCTGTTACGACGTTAACTCAAAACCCTTACCTTGGACTTCTAGCAGGTGGTTTAGCTGGTATGTTAATGTCGATTCTTTATGGAGTTTTCGTTATTAATTTTAAAGCCAACCAAATTGTTGTTGGAACCGCTATTACAATCTTAGCAACGGGTACGGTGCCATTTTTTTCTCAAATACTTTTCCAAAACACGGGTTCTACACCAGAAATTCCAATTGGAAGTAGGTTTATATACACACCCATTATGATTGCTTGGGCTCTTGTTATTTTAATTTGGTGTTTATTTAAATTCACACCTTACGGAATGTGGCATAAATTTGCAGGTGAACATCCCGACGCACTCCAAACTTCTGGTGTCGACGTGATACGAACACGTTGGTCAGGCGTTTTGGTCTCTGGTTTTCTTGCTGGTCTCGGCGGCGCAACATTATCTATATGCTTATCAAGTGGTTACACACGAAATATGACAGCCGGGCGTGGTTATATGGCTTTAGCTGCTCTTATTGTCGGTGGCTGGAAACCAATAACAGCTGCTTTAGCTTGCTTGGCATTTGGCTTCTTCGATGCTCTTGGAATCACTTTACAAGGTTTCCAAATGCCGAAGCCTGACTTTACAATCGATCTTTTCAATCAAATTTGGAATTTCTTTGTTTCCGCTCAGTTTATACAGATCATTCCTTATATTCTTACTATTGTTGTTGTTGCTGGTTTTGTTGGCAAAAGCAGACCACCCAAAGCATTAGGTCAACCTTATTTAAGAAATCGGTAATTTATTCCTTTGGGGTCAAAATGAGAGTTACAAAAGTCTACACACGTACAGGTGATAAGGGCACAACCGCTCTTGCGGATGGCAGTCGTATTGGCAAAGACAGCTTAAGATTAGAAAGTTATGGCACAATAGATGAGTTAAATAGTGTCATTGGAATTTGTCTACAAAATACTCAAGAAATATCTGAGGAACAAGCACTTCAGATTAACTATTGGTTATCAGCAATTCAAAATGATTTGTTTAATTTAGGATCCGATCTTGCTACTCCAATTGCTTCTCGTTGGAAAAATATGATTCTTATTAATGAAGCAGATATATTACAATTAGAGAAATTAATTGATTATTGTCAACTTAGCTTAGAGCCGCTAAAAGAATTTGTTCTTCCTGGAGGAACTCTTTTAAATTCATATTTGCATTTTGCTCGCACAGTTTGCAGACGAGCAGAAAGATTTATTGTTTCGTTAGCGAAAGAAGAAGAAATTAATAATTTTGCATTAATATATATCAATAGACTTTCAGATTTATTTTTTGTACTCGCTCGCTGGGTTCAACGAGTTTCTGCTAAATCCGAAATGACATGGAACAAGTCTTTAGGTGTTCGCTCTCTTAAAATTTAATTCCAACAAACACTATATCTTATTGATGCAAAATTGAGAGTCCCCTTTTGTCCAGATAACACAGGCCCTACCCCAGCAGGAGTTCCAGTAAATATAAGATCTCCTGCTACAAGTGGGAAGAATTCACTTATATATGCAACGCATTCTGCTGGACTGAATCGCATATCTTTTCCAAAACCCTCTTGCTTAATTTTATCATCTAAAGAAAAAGAGAATTTTTCATTTAAATAATTTGGAAATTCTGAAATTCTTAACCAAGATCCAACAACCACGCTGTCTGGAAATACTTTACTTGTCGTCCATGGCTGTCCTGCTTTTTTTTGCGCTGTTTGCAAGTCTCTTAAAGTCATATCGAGACCAATTGAAACAGCACCTATAGCCTTCTCAGCATCTTTTAAATCGAGTTTATAACCACCTTTATCAAGTCTTAGAACTATTTCCGATTCATAATGCAATGATCCCATATTTTGTGGTATACTGAGGAGAAGCTCTTCATGATTTACTGCTGCTCTCAGCACACTTTTGGGTTTTATAAAGAGCACGGGTTTTTCAGGAACGACATCTCCTAGCTCTTTTGCGTGATCGAGATAATTCTTGCCAACGCACACAATTTTATCCATAACCAAGACTCCAGGAGACAAATGTTCTTTTTCATAAAAGTACATGTTTCTTATTGGCATGTACCAAATGATAATTTAAAGAAAGTAAGTGGTATTGTCTACAAGACTAAAAAAAGAGTTCTATATTCTTCTTGGCCAATCACACCGCTTGAGAGTATAAAAATTGAAGCATTGTTATTTTTTGATTTGTTTTGGAGAAGTTTAGTATGGGATTTAGAGGTAACAACAGGAATACATATCGTCCAAAACCCCCCAAAGGACCCGTTCGTTTGACATTTGGCATTATTGAAGACAAAACAAATGAAACAAAACCTGTTGCAATTGCTCAACCTCAATTTGAGAAACAGGAAATTATTGGGACATTATATTTAAAAAAAATTAAAATAGATAATGTCAAACCTCTTCCCGCAAAACATATTTCAAGAATTATAGAAAATATCTCCAAAATATATGAAGAAGGTCGATATTTAAATACAAATACAGTAATCGACTCTGAAAATAATATTTTTAAAGTTACATTTAACTATAATCAAAATACAATTGACAGGATTAAAGGTCTTGATCGCAATGAACGTCAATGGGAACCTGAAGAAAGACTTTGGAAAGTTTATATAGCAAGTTTTGACGATTTATTCGATATTTTGGGCAAAGGATTTAAATTAACAGATAATGCATTTCAAGAAATCAAAGAGTTTGTTAAAAGCAAATACTATGCACATATTGCACCTAGTAAACTCGGTAAATTAATATTAAGAGAAAGCTGGTTTGAAGAATTCGATCTCTCTACTGAAGTAAATGCATTACAAGGCAGTGAAGCCATGGCTTTACATGGATCTGTAATCTCTAATTATTCAAAACCACAGCTAGAACTTCTTGAAAAAATTAAACAGCAAATATCTTTATTTTCCTTTAAAAGAAAACCATATTCTCACCAATTAGTAGGGATCGAATTTCTTTTACAAAATCCAGCTTGTGCTTTATTGGATGAAATGGGTTGTGGTAAAAGTTTTCAGATTGCATCTTCTGTCGCAATGCTTTTGCAAAGTAAAACAATTGATAGATGCCTAATTGTGGCACCAAAATCTCTTATCAGAACTTGGCAAGAAGAAATGTCTCTCGCAACTTCAATTCCATATACTGTTATTGAAGGATCTCCTGCTCAAAGAGCAAAACTCTTAAAAAGCCCTTCACAAATATTTATTGTCCATTATGAAGGTATCCGCCTTGAAAAAGAAGCTCTTTCAGAGTGGATTAAAGAAGGCGAAGGTATGCTTGTTTTTGATGAAAGCCAAAGAATTAAAAACTTAAATGCTCAGACAACTATCAGCGCAAAATATATACGTAACAGCGCTAAACGCTGTGTCATTGCAACAGGTACTCCAATTGCAAATAGACCACTCGACCTTTTCGCTCAATATTTTGTCATGGACAATGGGAATACTTTCGGCACCAGTTTTCCGGCATTTAAAAACACCTTCTGTTACATAGATATCCTAGAAATAAATCAAGGGCGCAGAAAAGTTAAAATTGAAAAATTCATGGGTGTTCGCAATGGTGAAGAATTGAGAAAAAGAATTCTTGCCACAAGCTTAAGACGTTTAAAAAATGAAGTTCTAGATTTACCTCCTATTATATTTAAAGATTATGCAATTGAATTAAAAGCTGAGCAAAAAACAATTTACGCCAAAATGCGTGATTCTGTTCGCAGTGAAATCGAAAACATGAGTCCTGAAGAATATGCGAGTCAAGCAAATAACATAGTTGTTCGTCTGTTACGTTTGTCTCAAATTGCATCGAATCCAAAACTAATTGATCCTAAGTACGATGGAACAAATGCAAAACTTTCTGAGTTAGAAGATCTCTTAACCGATATTTTCTCTGACGAAACGAAGAAAGTTATTTTATGGAGCCACTTTGTGGGCAACGTAAATTATCTTGCAGAAACCTACCAAGAAACATGGGGTGCCGTTGCTCACACGGGTGAAATGAATATTGAAGAGCGCGCCCATAGTATAGAACAGTTTCAAAATAATCCTGAGTGCCGCCTCTTTATAGCTACTCCTCAATCGGCAAAAGAAGGTTTGACTTTATTGCCGCGAGACGGAAAAATGAAGGCAGACACCATGATTTATATGGATCTTAATTTTGATGGAGGAAGCTACGTTCAGTCTCAAGCGCGTTTCCACCGTATTGGACAAAATGCAGAAAAATGTCTCGTAATACATTTACTTGGTGTTGATACTGTTGATGAATACATTAAAAAATCTCTAATCGACAAAATCCAAACGGCTTCTCAAATTCTTGATAATGCGAGTCAAGAACAATTAAATCAAATAAAAGGTGAAAGCTTTAAACTTAGCAAAGAAGAAATTCTTAATATTTTATAACTTTTCTTATTTTTTTATTAGATATCATTTCCATTTCTTTTCTTTTACTTTTATTAATTTCATAGCGTATTTGCAATAATTGTATTAATAATGAGAAAAGAAGTGGAGCATATAAATATTGCTTTGGTATGGAATGATCGAACGCTTCAAGACACAATGTTGTACCTATGACAAACATGAATACTAAAGATAATATTTTTACAGATGCAAAGCGCTTAATAAAAGAAGCCACTTTATTGACAAATAAAATCATAATACAAACAGAAACTAGAATTGAAAAAATAATAACTAATAAATTTTCTGTGAGTCCAATGGCAGTAAAAATAGCGTCCATCGAAAAAACAGCATCGATAAATACGATCTGAGTTACAGCAGAAAACATTGATACTTTATATTTACTTTTTTCTTCATCTGCATCACTATCTTTATGCTCAACTGTTGAATGAATTTCTTTGATTGATTTCCAAATTAAAAACAATCCACCAACAGTCAATATGATATCTCGGGTAGAAAAATCAAAGCCTCCAATAAAAATAAAACTTTTTTGAAAAGAAGAAACCCAAGTTAAACCTACAAGAAGAAAAACTCTTGTAATTGCAGCTAAAATTAAACCTAAATAACGTATAAAATTCTGATTTACCAAACTCACACGATTTGAGATGATTGAAATCATCAATATATTATCAAAACCAAGCACAATTTCTAAACAAAGCAATGTAAAAAAAGTAATAAGAATACCGGCATCGGGCATTTTACTTCCTCCAACCATAATAAAACTTTATATCATATAATTTTATAACTTAATATTTTTTTAATTCATGAACTTAATTTTTAAAATAATTTTTCAATATCGTACATTAAAAATATAATTTTCCAAATTTTTTTAAAGAAACTCAGATAGAATTTTTCTAAGTCTCAAACCAGAGGATTGAATTTTTATTCTATAACTCCGACCGCGGTCTTCGTTATAGGAATGATAGCAATTTATCCAATTATTGCCACAAGATTTTACATAACCTTTTAAAATCCTGTTTGAAAGAAAATTTACTGAAAAATCACCACTCATAAACTCAATAGGCTCAAAACCAGAACGAGCTCCGTTTGCTCGCCAATTAATTTGCAATGGTCCTATGTCGACATTCTTATCTTTTGCCAACCCCTTTTTTAAAAATACTTCGGCATTTTTACCCGTTAATATATTTTTACCCTCGACGAGAATAACTTTCATTTTAAAACTCGATTCTACATGTGCAATTTGCCAAATGATGTCAGGATTTTTCGTACGACATGCCGCTTTTGCAAATTCTAAAATTTCAATTCTTTCATCTGGCGGTAATTTTTGTGAAGTTACTTTTCCTGCGGCTGCTAAGAAAATTGAATGGCATGGAATTTTTCTTTCCTTTGAGACAAAATTAATTGCTTGCCCTTCTAAAACATGTGTTGGAAATGCGTCAATTGAAATCACAATAAATCCTCACTCCGCTCGCGTGCCTCATTCAAATCAAAAAAAATCCGATCTTTAACTCTATATCTCATTTATTGAGAGGTTTGATTTTGAAAAACAGATTTATTTTTTCTAAAATAAATATAATTATAGTATTCATTCTATTAAATTATAATTTAATTTGTCGAGCAAATTTAATCATTCCACCCCTCGATTTATATCTTGATTCCCATTCTCTCGGAATGGGGGGAGCATTTGTTGGTCTTGCGAATGACGAAAATGCTCTATTTAGCAATCCTGCTGGTATTGGCGAAACAGATAAAAGAGATCGTTCAAAATCCGTAGTGAAATTTGCTACTTTTCCAAATATTACCGCAGCAGCAAATTCATTCTCATCGAGTTTGCTAGGTAATTATTTTGATAGCAATATAAAATACCCAACAAAAGAAATCGAAAACTCTATAGAAAATGCTTCTCCAAATGATATTGTTTTTTCTCGCGCAAGCATATTTCCAACAGTGGTTCTCTCGCGCTTCCAATTTGGATTTTTAGCAGATACTTTGGTCACTGGCTACACAACCCAATACTCTACTCCTCAAACAAGCGCTTATACAACCGCAGCAAATCCACTTACATATGATCGAAGCTTCTCACTAGTCACTCGCTCACAAATTGGCCCTTGTATAGGTATTGGCATCCCAATTCCAGGAACAAATTCATCATTTGGAATTGGTACACGTTATTTAGAAAGAGCTTCTATCGTTTCAACTGTTGAAGGCAATTCAAATGGATTTCTCAGAGAATCTTCTGATGCAACAAGCAAGAGTTTGAATAAAACCCAAGGTTTTGCTTTTGATCTCGGATTTATGCTGCCTTTTAAAGGCCCGTGGAACTATAAAATTGGGCTTTCCGCCCTCGATGTTGGAAATTCTACATACCAACCTGTCAATAGTTCCTCTGTAAAAGAAGTTGAAAAAATGAATATTAAAGCAGGAATGAGTATTAACCCATCTCTAGGTAAAGATCTTGGCTTTATTTTATCAATTGAGGGAGATAGAATTAATGATCTACGAGTAAATGACCGAGATAAATTGCGTGTTGGAAGCGAGCTCAGTTTTGGTTCTTTTAACAGCAACGATGCTTTTCTCTCTTTAAGAGCGGGTTACGCTATGAGAACTGTAAGCGCAGGAATAATGATAAGAACCATATTTGCACGATTGGAGTTCACAACATTTGGAGAGGCTGTTCAAGCTAGCAACGGAATTGTTGTAGACAGACGCTATGCCTTTCGTCTAACAGTTGATTTAAATAAGTAAAAATTGATTGTTATCTGTCTTTTAGGGGGGTTATTTGTGGATGTGCAATTAAAAGATGGGATATATCACATATCCGGAGATATCACAGAAACCTGTGATCTGAGCGGTTTTGGGTTGCCCTCTGGAAATGTGCATTTTGACCTTGGCAACATTCGCACAATTAATAGCTGCGGTGTAAGAGAATGGATCACCTGGATACAAAAATTAAAAATCAACCCAATTTATTCGAACTGTCCCCAATCCGTCGTTATGCAATTCAATATGGTAAAAGAATTTTTATCAAACAATTCTAGAGTTGAAAGTTTTCAAATACCTGCTTATTGCGAAAACTGTGGAGAACAAAAAGTTTATTTAATGCGATCAGGGAAAGAATTTCATCCAGGGAAAAAATTAGAGTATGATTTGAAAAAATGTGAAAAAGAAGGATGCAGTATTGAGTCTGACGTTGATTTTGAATCTTATTTTTATTTTATAGAAAGTTTGAAATCTTAATTGAGGCAAATATGTCTAATACTGACACCATTAATCTAGACTCAGTTATTGATGTTCAAAACGAACATTACCGGACAGAACTCGTTGCGCTGTTTAAAAGCTGTGCAATGAACACAATTGTAGCCGAAGGCGATAAAACAATAGATGAAATTAAATTTTTGGCAAAAAATGGGTGCAAACATTCTTTATATATTACAGATAAGATTGATGAAAAAAAATTAACCCAGCATGAATCTATTCCTGCAATTAAACTTGAAAATCTTTTGCTTGTTGATGACGAAACAAAAGATCAAATTATTGACAGCAACGGCCTTATGAAGTTTGAACATGTTTTATCTTGTAATCAAGACCATGTACCACATCTACAACTAATGAATACCATTAGAAAAATACGCGAGACTAAATATTTTGGAGTTGATAAATGTGTTTCTTATGGTGCTTATGTGCATAGGTATGTCTTATCACATTCAGATCAAAGACAATGGTTTCGTGATGCTCTATTTGAATTTGTCATAGGCCTATCGAGTGTTTTAGGACGCCCAACCGATGCCTATGCTCAATTTGCTGTTGAGGTACAAGAAGAACTTCTCATGAACGCAATTTGGGATGCTAACCCTAAACTTCAAGAAGTCGATAGAAGAGTTCCCATCGCTTTGCTTCCTCAAGAAACGGTTCAAGTTGAATGGAGCTTTGATGGTACGCATCTTGCAATCGGCGTAAGAGATTCATTTGGCTCTTTTAGTAAGCCAACTATTTATAAATACTTAAAGTTTTTATTTGCTAGCGAAAAAAAGTCTATGATTCGCCTCCAACAAGAAGCGGCTGGGGCTGGGTTAGGTTTATTTATGGTATTAGAAAGACTAAGTTCTCTTATAGTGACGGTAGCGCCTCAGAAAAGCACAGAAGTCATTGCTGTTTTAAATTTATCGACGAGTCCAAAAGCTTTCTCAAAAAAACAAAGGTCATTCCAGTTCTTTAGCGTTTAATATCTGATTTTTTATTTTTATGAGTGAATCCAGTTGTATTCTATGGAAAACTCATATACACAAGCCTCTTGAGCGGACGTGGTGAAATTGGTAGACACGCTGGTCTTAGAAGCCAGTGCCAATGGTGTGAGAGTTCGAGTCTCTCCGTCCGCACCAACCTAATGAGTCTTAAACTAATAATCATTCTTAAGACGGTGATATATGAACATCCAATCAACAATTGAAAATAAATTAAAAGAAAAATTTAATCCTGATTATTTAAAAGTTGAAAATGAAAGCTATATGCACAGTGTTCCTAAGGGATCTGAAACTCATTTTAGAATAGAAATAGTTGCAAATATATTTGAAAATTTATCTCTATTAAAAAGACATCGACTTATGAATGAAATACTTGCTGAAGAATTTTCTTTAATCAGAGCATGTTCTTTACATACTTTTACACAAAAAGAATGGGAAACAAGAAATTTCACAACTTCTGAGTCGCCCAATTGCATGGGCGGATCGAAAATAAAATAATTATTATTCAAATCTCATTGGAGCAATTTCAAAATGCTCTAAATGATATTCAACAAATGATTTTACAACTACCTTTTTTGAGTATTTTAATTTTAATTCATCAAGAAATATTTTGTCTTCTTCTAATAATCGGTCAGAAACATGCGGATGTGCTTTAATCACAAAGCCTTCATTACTCGAACGACTAAATTCTCTTAATAATTCTCTAATAACTTCATAAGAAATTGTTGCTGGGCTTTTAACATGACCATTTCCTTCGCAATATGGACAATCCACAGTCATTTTTTGCATCAAACTTTCTTCGGTTCGTTTGCGCGTCATTTGCACCAAACCCATTTCAGAAATTCTAAGCACGGTTGTTTTTGCTTTATCTTTTTTTAATTCTTCAACGAGTGCTTGAAAAACTTTATCTCGATCATCGCTGCGATCCATATCGATAAAATCTAAAATAATTATTCCACCGATATTTCTTAATCTCAGTTGTTGTACAATTTCTTTAACGGCTTCTAAATTTGTTTTTACAATCGTGTCACCTAAAGATTTACTGCCAACAAAACGACCCGTATTAACATCAATTGCAGTTAAAGCTTCTGTTTGTTCGATAATCAAATATCCACCGGATTTTAACCAGACTTTTGAACCAAGGGCACGAGAAACTTCTTGTTCAATGCCAAAGGCATCAAATATTTGCGTGTCTCCTTGGAATAATTGTACCTGAGCTCCCAATTTAACGCTAAAGCGATTCAAAAAACGAACAAGATCTTCATATCTTTTTTTATCATCGATTACGATTCGATCAAGATCTCTCGAGATAAGATCGCGTGTTGCACGGAAAACTAAATCTAAATCTTCGTGCACGAGGCATGGAGATTTAGATTTCATACTTTTTAAGCGTAAAGTTTCCCAAAGCTTTACAAGGAAATCGATATCGGCTGTTATTTTTTCATCGGGTACATTTTCACTCGCAGTTCTTACTATAACACCAGCACCTTCTGGTTTTATTTTTTGTACAACGTTACGTAAGCGTGTGCGTTCTTCTTCAGATAAAATACGTCGACTCACACCGATATGATTAATACTAGGCATTAAAACAACATAACGACCAGGTAAACTTAAGTAAGTTGTTACCCTAGCTCCTTTTGTGCCAATTGCATCTTTTGCAACTTGAACAATAATTTCTTGCCCTTCTTTTACGAGGTCCGTTATTCTATATTGCTTTTGAAAATTTTTTGGGGCGCTTGTTTCCACATTTTCATCTTCATCGGGCTGATGATGGTGAATAGGCTTGCCCTCTTCATCAAATCCCTCAGGAAGCTCTTGAGAGTCTTCAGATTTGATATCACCACCGTAAAGGAAAGCTGCGCGTTCTAAACCAATATCAACAAAACAACTTTGCATTCCTGGCAAAACACGAATTACTTTTCCTTTATAAATTCCACCAACTATACCCCTATCTCGACTTCGTTCAATATAATATTCAGATACCTGACCACCTTCGATAAGAGCAACGCGTGTCTCATACGAAGTGCTATTAATAACCAATTGCTTAGCGACCATGACTCATATTCTTTTTTAAAAAGGTTCAAAAATCCAAACACAAGTGGAATCACCTAGACACAGTTATTTATGGCTCGTTAAACAGAGCTTGCAAGACAATTTCACTTGTATCGGGAATACTTCTAAAAAGTTCCAACGATTTCGACTTTGATTGAGCCAAAATTCGAGTTGGGTGGGGTGAGTCGGTTCCCTGCTCTTCCAAACTAACCCACTGAATCAAAAATTGAAACAACTCATTTGTATTTTGAAAAGAAATAGCTCCACCTCTGTTAACAAGTTCTTTTGCTTCGCTTGCACGCACAAATAGATTCCCAATAAGAACAGGAACTCCATGAGCGGCAGCTTCTAAGACGTTGTGAATTTGACCATCGAATCCTCCACCAATGATAGCAATATCTGATATTTCATAAATTTCAGCTAAATATCCAATTTTATCAAATATTACAACCTCATATCCTGAAAGAATATGAGCTGGAATGTTATAATCTTTATTGTTACTATTAAACAAAGATTGTCTTTTTATGTCATGATTCTTTAATTCATATAAATTTTCAAGAATAAAAGAATCATCATTTTTGATTGTATTATTTATAATTGATATAAGTTCACTATATAGAATACTATTCGTACCCATCAATCTAAAATTATCGATAATTTTTTTACATGATTCTTCTGTTACATCATGAGGAACATATATTAAAAACACTTTATCCTTAATTATCCCGCAATCTAAAGCTATTTTATCTTCTTCTTTATGTGGAGAGCCGAAGACTATATTTTTTTTATTTAAAACCTCCCTTTGCGCCATACAGTAAGAATAAAATATTGAAAAATCCTTTTCTATTTTCCGCTTGATACAATTATTTGCTCTTTCAAAAGCACGCGACCATTTTGCATCTCCAGAATAATGAACTCGCTCTAATGGTAAAAACTGCGTAAAATATTCTACGTCTTCTTTCGTTACTGCAAAAATATTCGAAAAATTTTTATAAAATTTTATGTTCCAAATATTACTTATTTTCCCTAATATACCATTTTTAGTTTTTATTGCAGAAGCAGACAGCAAGTTAATCTCAATGTTTAAATTTTTACTCTCATGCAAAAGAGCAGGCCAAATATCGTATCTGACAAAAAATATTTTCGATATTGGCAGAGAGCTAAATATCAATTTATAGTTTTTTCTTGAGTCAATTGGCAAAGAAAAGGCTGAAATTAGTGCAGGAAAATTCTTTATAAAAGGCTCTGCACTTGGCGAAAAGTATGTTAATAAAAAACGAGCGTTCATTTTTTCATTAAGTTTTCTTGCGACTGGTATTGCCTGTTCCATTTCTCCAGCGCTTGCGACATGAAACCAATACACAGGAAAATATTTTGAATTATTTTCTTTAATTTCTAAATAATTATTTTCTGTATCTTTTATTTTATTTATAAAATACTGAGAGGTTCTAGCCTCACAAAACTTTTTAAATTTTCTGCTATGAATATATTTTGCTAACAAATTTAAAACAAAATAAATAATTTTTTGCGTAACCTCATATAGAAAATACATCTAATAATTCCTTAATTTCATTAATAACTTCTCTGATCGAGAGGAATATATGGAACATTAATTTCTCCAACATATTTAGAAGAAGGACGATAAAGTTTATTATTTTGCCTTAACTCCAAAATATGGGCACACCAACCAACCATTCTTGCTGCGGCAAATAATGATGGATATAAGATAGGATGAATACCTAATTTTTTATACACAGCCCCACTCCAAAAATCTACATTTGCAAAAACTGGCATCATTTTCTCTTCAAAATACTTTCTTGCTTCTAGTTCTATTCGTGTTAGTAATTTTAAATCGCTGTCTTTCTCGTCTTTATTAGTCAATTGTGATAATAAATCACGAAATATAATTGCACGAGGATCTATAGTTTTATACACTCTATGCCCCATACCCATGATTTTAGAACCTGACTTTAAAAGATCTCTTGTATATTTTTCTATATCATTACTATTTTTTGCATTATTTAACATTTCTACAACTAATTCACTTGCTCCGCCATGCAAAGAACCACTCAACGCTCCGACCGCAGCACTTGTAGCTGAATAAAAATTTGTGAGTGTAGATGCAACTGACCTTGCTGTAAAAGTAGAAGAATTAAAGCCATGATCCATTTGAATAATCAATGCTATTTCCATACAGCGTGTTTGGTTTTTTGTTGGAATTTTTCCAAATAACATATATATAAAATTTTCAACAAAACTCAAATCTGATCTCGGCTCCAATAAAGGAACACCCAAATAATGTCTATACGCAGCTGATAACACAACCGGACTTTGTGCTATTATTCTCATAACTTTTTCAATATAATTCTCTTCCTCTAAGTAATCTTCACTTCTATCGATACACGCAAGTGCCGCTAAGCCTGTTTGTAAAACCAATAAAGGAGGAGAAAGCTGGGGCATTTCTTCAATTATTCTTAATACTTTTTCTTGAGTTCTTGACATATTTCGAAGACCCCATTGAAACCCCTCTAATTTGCTTTTTGTAGGTAATTTTCCCGAAAGAAGTAACCAAGCTGTTTCCTCGAATGTTGCATGTGCTGCTAATTCCGCGATATTTATGCCCCGATAATACAATCTGCCATTTACACCATCTACAAAACTGACGCTCGTTGTGTCCACAATAAGATCTTGCATACCTCTTTTGAACTCATCAATTTGTTTGAAAGATTCTTGTTGGTTCATCTCAAATAACCTCTTATATTTTGACCAAGACGTACAATTTTGCTACCTACATTAACAATGCTCGAATTTTTTTTTGAGCTGTACACATTATGACATAACAGCACTTATAGAGGATTAAAACATTATGGACATTCTGCAGCTTGAAAAACCCTTGCATGAACTTTCAAAACGAATATCCGAGCTCCGTCTCGCTGCTGAACAGTCGGCACTCATCCCAGATAGACAGCAGGACACTAGGGGATTAAACGAAGAAATTTCTATACTTGAAAATAAATTCGAACTTCTTGCTAAAGAAATTTATACAAATTTAAATTCTTTTCAAATTACACAACTTTCAAGACATCCAAACCGCCCTTATACTCTAGATATTATCAACCAACTCTGCACAGATTTCATAGAATTACATGGTGATAGAAATTTTATGGATGACCAAGCTATTGTGACAGGAATTGCTCAATTTAGAAATAGGAGAGTTGTTGTTGTAGGAACTCAAAAAGGGCGAGGCACCAAAGAAAATATGAAAAGAAATTTTGGTATGCCTAAACCCGAAGGCTATAGAAAAGCTTTACGCGTAATGGCATTAGCTGAACGCTTTGGCCTGCCAATAGTCACTTTTATTGATACACCCGGTGCTTATCCTGGCCTTGAAGCAGAAGAGCGCGGCCAAAACGAAGCTATCGCCAAAAATATTATGGTTATGAGTCGCTTATCTGTACCAATCATTTCCGTTGTTGTAGGTGAAGGCCAGAGTGGAGGCGCTCTTGCTATTGGTGTTGCAAACAGAATTCTTATGATGGAGTATTCCATTTATAGCGTAATATCGCCTGAAGGCTGTTCATCAATCTTATGGAAAGATGGAACTCAAGCAGATAGAGCTGCAAACATTCTTGGTTTAACAGCAGAAGTTGCTCTTAAAAATAAGGTAATCGATGAAATTATTAAAGAACCGTTGGGTGGTGCCCACTGGAAAACCAAAGAAGCAATTGATTCTATCGGCGACGCCGTCGAAAAAAACTTAGTGAGTCTTTCGAAAATGACCAAGGATGAACTTAAACAAGATAGAATCAAAAAATACTTTAAAATTGGCAACGTCCAAAATATGCCCGCAATATCTCCATTCCGTGTTGATAAAGCACCAGTTGCAGCATGGGACGAATCTTGGGAAGATGTAGAATCCTCAATGGGTCTCAATTAAAAGGAATCGCATGCATCCAGATCATGAATTGGCACAAAAATTAAAAGTTATTACAATTGACGGCCCAGCAGGCTCAGGTAAAAGCACTGTTGCTAAGATAGTTGCTACAAAACTTGGTTGGATATACGTTACTACAGGTGCAATTTATCGTTCTCTAGCTTTATTATTTCATGAAGCAAATCTAAAAGAAAAAGATCTTGGAAGCATTGAACGCTTTACCTCATTTATTAATGAAAGATATCGTCAAGAATCTTTATCAGGAAAAGTTTTTCTTGGGGAAAGAGAAGTTACTCAAGAAATTAAAGCCCCATTTGTTTCGGAACTCGCAAGTGTATTGGCTCAAGAAGATTCTGTTCGTAAAAGATTATTACCTATTCAAAGAAAAGTAGTTTTAAATAATAATGGAGCCGTCGTTGACGGTAGAGATATGGGAACAGTTGTGTTCCCCGATGCTCCTCTCAAAATATTTTTAACAGCTTCTCCAGAAGAAAGAGCAGAAAGAAGACTCAAAGAATTACATTCAAATGGAATGAAAACAAATATCAAAGAGCTTATAAAAGAAATTAATGAAAGAGATATTCGTGATACAAATCGAAAAATTGCACCTTTAAAGCCCGCAATAGATGCAATCACTCTCGATTCGACAAAATCGACTCAAGAAGAAATTGCCCGGATAATTTTAAATTATGCAATACAAAAAGAAATGATAATCCAAAAATCGGAAATATAACTTCTGGAAGGTGTTATTAATGGAAACAGTAGCGCAATCGACAAAAATTGATTGGTTTTCAATTATACTCCATGGCGGCCCCATTGGCATAGCAATTACAATTTTACTTGGAATAATGAGCATATGGGCTTGGGTTGTCATTATTAGCAAAATGCTTCGCCTGAAAGAAATGCATGGTCTTTCAGAAAAATTTCTCACTAATTTTTGGGAAGCCAAAAGTCTCTCTGAATTAAATTTGCGTGTAAAAGATATGGATTATAGCCCTGCACGCGAGGTTTTCCGTTCAGGATTCAATGAAATGATTCGTGTTTTGCAAACAAGAGAAAAAAGAGGTTCGACTGGTTCTGTCATATTTGACACAGTTAAAAGAACTCTTTCTCGGCAAAAAATGATAGAAGAAGCAAATCTTGGCAGCAACTTAAGTATTTTAGCTGTGTGCGCATCTGCAGGTCCTTTTATCGGACTATTCGGAACAGTTGTAGGCATTATACGTGCATTTCACGATATAGGATCGAGCGGTGCTTCCAGTCTTGCAGCCGTTGCTCCTGGTATTTCAGAAGCTCTGATTGCAACTGCACTTGGGCTTTTTGTCGCTATTCCAGCAGTTATTTTTTATAATATATTAATCAATCGAATAAAAAAGCATCTTGTTTTACTAGATGGATTTTCTTCTGATTTTATTAATATTCTGGAAAGACACTACACAATAAAACCTGACCAAGATAATACTTAAAGGAATAATTCATGTCATTTAATCTTGATAGCGGGAATGACGTTGGAGAAGGCAGTCGAAAATCAAATTTTATTTCAGAAATAAATATGACACCATTTGTGGATGTCTGTCTTGTATTATTAATTATTTTTATGGTTACAGCACCATTTGCTATTTCTGGAATCAATGTTCAACTACCAAAAACCCAAGCAAAATCTCTTACTCTTTCTGGCGAATCTCTTGTTATTTCTATAAATAAAAAAGGTGAATATTTTATCGGGAAAAACATTGTAAAAGAAGCCAATCTTATTACCCAAATTCAAACATCTGTAAAAAATGATGAACACCCTTCCCTTTTTATTCGAGCAGATGATGGTGTCCCTTACGGGAAAGTCATGTTTGCTATGACTGCTGCACAAAAAGCAGGGGTAGAAAGAATTGGTATGGTTGGTGAAAACAAACGTGACAAAAAATGAAAAATAATAATATTCTTTTAAATCATCCAAATCGTGCTCCAGAAATTGATGAAATAAACATGCTGAAATTTGGAAAAGCTGTTTATGACACACAAAGGAATATTTTATTTTCAAGATCTTTTCCTGATGATTATATCAATAAATCTTACCTTGGTCCCAGATATGTTAAGCCAGTGGATTTACCGTTACAAAAAAAAATCAAACAACCAACAATCGATATTTTAGGTTCAAACTCAAAAATACCATTTTTATCTCCTGATGAAATAAAAGATATTTATTCACCCAATAGAAAGCATTTAATAGCTGCAATTTCAATTCATTTTCTTTTAATATCAAGCTTTTTTGTTCTTACTTATATCTTTAGCTTTGAGTCAACTCCACCAGAAATTGTTGAAGTGACTTTTGGTATGAGTGAAAACTTCGCCCAAACTAAACAGATTTCACAAAAAGATGATGAAGTAGGCGAAAGAGAAGCAACAAAAACAATTCGAGATTTACCTCAACTAACCAAAAATATTGCTCCTGACACAAGTCCAGTTGCTGAAAAGAAAACAGAAAAAGTGACTCCTAAAATATCTGATAAATCGAAAGATCTTATTTTAAAAGAAGAGAGCAATAAAAATATTATTAATAATAATGAAAAATTAAAAACGGATCTTAAAAAACCTATAGGCCCTATTCCTGATCAAGATAAACAAAAAGTTAGCATGGATGAATACTTAAAACGTAAAGAAATCGACACACGAAAAGAAGACACACGTAAAAATGCTGGCATTCGCAATGCTGATCAAGAAAAACAAGAGGGCAGCAAGGCAAATGTAAATAATTTACCAGAATCGCCATTTTCTACTCCAAGTGATATTCCTGCTAGCCCATTTGCGGCAGCACCGTCTGGTGTTATTGATGGTAAAATAAGTTCAAAAAGCTACAACTCATATAAAGCTTATATCGCTCGTCAATTAAAACTAAACTGGAGCACCACTGAAGGTTCAACATTCGCTCCTACATTGAAAACCCGGATAAAGTTTACCATTAATCCCTATGGATATCTCATCGGAAAACCGACTGTCGTTCAATCCAGCGGCAATTCTCAATTTGATCAACTTGTCATTAATTCTTTGGAAAGCACTTTCCCTGTTCCAGAAGTTCCACCAAAAGATATCAATCCACCAAAAACTTTTGAAGCAAGCTACAGTGCAAAAAGTGTTCAATAAAATAAAGGGACAATATGAAACTTAAATTCAAAAATATATATTTAATTTCGTTCATAACAATATTAAATATATTTCCAAAATCTTTTGCAGCTGAGTCTCTTATTAGCAATTCAAATCAAATTTCAAAGAGCGATGATTCTTTGGAAGGTTTAAAGAATAATTCTACAGATTATACAAAAAATGATGATTCCGTTGATGAATTAAAACTCGATAACACAATAGATGTAGGTTCTCCTGGCGTAAAAAAAATACGTATGGCCATTCCTTTATTTGCCATTACTGACAAATCAATTCCTATTAATAATAATGAACTCAATGAATATTCCAAAAGATTAACTTCCATCTTTAACTTCACTAATTGGTTTGAATTTATCCCACAAGATTCTATGCAAACCACACAAAGCGTTGCTCTTCAACCATTTCAAATTTCTCAATGGAAAGCTTTAAAAGCTGAATTTGTTATCTTAGGTAAATTTACTAAAGCAAAAAATCCGAGTAGATATAATTTGGAATTACGCTTATATGATATTAAACTACAAGCACAACTTATTGGAAAGTCCTATAGTAATTTAAGCGCTAAATCGACCGATCTTGCCTTAAGAAGATTCGCTGATGTTTCAGTTGCAGCTCTGACAGGAACACCCGGTCCTTTTATGTCACAAATTGTTTTTGTTGGAAAAAAAGATCAAAATTCAAATGGACAAATATTTATTGCTGATTTTGACGGTGGTAATTTAAAACAAATTACTGAAGATAAAGCTGTGCATATCAGCCCAAATTGGTCTAGAGATGGAACAAAAATTATATACACTTCTTTTAAATCAGGAAAGCCCGATATTTATATTTATAACTTATTAACTAAACAAGAAACACGAGCAATTTCTGGCTCTGGCAATAGCTCTGGCGCAAACTGGTCACCTGATGGGAATTTAATTGCGTTTTCTGCAAGTACAATGGATGGATCAACACATATTTTTACAACCAATAAATTTGGTGGCAATAAAAAACCATTTATTTCAACGAGTGCAATTGAAGTTGAACCAGCATTTTCGCCAAATGGGAAATCAATCGCATACACAAGTACAAAATATGGTAAACCAATGATCTTTGTTAAAGATCTTTCAAGTGGAAACACTACACGCCTAACCTACGCTGGTTGGTACAATGCCAGTGCATGTTGGAGTCCAGATAGCAAATCAATTGTTTTTGCCAGCTATGACAGAGATATTAATCTTTGGGATTTATTTAAAATTGGCTCTAACGGTTCTGGTATTGAAAGACTCACATTGAGCCAAGGTGATAATGAAAAACCCTCTTTTTCTCCTGATGGACGATTTATTTTATTCCAATCGGACAGATCATCCAAAGGAACACGTTTAGGTATCCATAAACTTTTCTACATGTCAAAAGATGGTTCCTATCAAAAGTCATTAAACATCCCAATTTATGAATCTAAACAAGCTTCTTGGGGACCAAGAATCACTCAATTTGAGGATGAATAAATTACCTAGTTCACTCTTCTCCTCTTAAAATTTTCTAAATTTAATGATAAAATATTGGCATGCATACTATATAAATATTCCTAGAATGATACAATTAAATAATTAGCCTTTTATTACATTAATTTACTGGGAGTTTATGAAAATAATAACAGCAGATTTAATTGAATCAATCAAAATACCAATTGCTATTTTTAATACAAATAATCTTGATATAATTCATAAAAACACTCATTTCGATGAAATTTTTAAGAGCTTAAATGATAATTTACTCAATGTCTTCTTAAATTTTGATATTAAATCAATCCTATCATTAACTGAAAAAAAATTCGAATATGCCTGCTCCTTTAAGAAAATAAAAAATGTCCCATTTGAATTTCAGATAAATAATATAGATGATAATCTAAGCATTATTTATGGTTTTAATAATATGAAATTAAAAGAAAATGAATATATCATGAATTCATATTCAAAAATGGTTAATGACTATAATCTATTAAAAGAAAAGCAATTAAAAGATAGTCTTGAAATGGCAAGCAGCATTCAAAAATCACTTCTCCCACGTCCAAATTTGCAAATGAAAAAATTTAACATTTCCTCTTTTTATCAATCAGCAGTTTCTATCGGAGGAGATTGGTATAACTATTATGTTAATGACGAAGAAGCTCATATTTATATTGGTGATATCACAGGCCATGGAATAGGCTCTGCTTTACTTGCTGGTGTTGTGACGGGCATATTTGAAAAATATTTATTAAAAATAATTCATGAAACTGGAAAACCAGAAGAGCCCACTCATTTATTAAATGATTTTAATAAAATTATTTTTAAACTTAGTAATCAAAAACTGGTTATGACTATGTTAGCTCTTGTTGTATCGCATAAAAGCATGAATATTACTTCATATTCTGCTGCACATAATCCTCCTATACTATTAAAAAGAAGTAAATTAACTCAAACAGGGCAAGTTGATATAAAACTAATTGGAAACTTAGGAAGTAAATTAGGTTATTCAGAAAATTTAAATATTTCTGCACAAAATTTAGATATTGAAATAGGTGATATTGTATTTGCATATACTGACGGATTAATAGAAGGTCTATCGAATGGAGAAGAGTATGGTATTAAAAGACTAAAAGAAACTTTAAAGAAATCTTTTTCTCAAGATTTACCTATAGAAGATATTATGAAACAAGTTAAAGAAACTATATTATCTGAGTTTGATTCAAATGTTTTAGAAGATGATATTTCTGCAATTGCTGTTGAAGTTCTTCATTAAAAAAGGAAAATACTCATGAATATATCAATTTATGATAAATATGGTGGCTATAAAACGCTACATGTCGTAGTTAGTTTATTTTATAAAAAAATAATGGAGTCTGAAAACCTTATACATTATTTTGAAAATGTAGATTTAGCTCGTTTGATTGAGCATCAGACAAAATTCTTAACCACTTCCTTAGGTGGTCCAGTCATGTACGAAACAAAGCTTTTAAAGAGCGCCCATGCAAATTTAAAAATACCTTTAAAAGATTTTATGGAAGTAGCAACTCTTTTGAAAGAAGCACTTGTAGAATCAAAAGTAGAGGAACAAGATATCGATAAAATTATTGAAGTTGTTGCGTCTTATAAAAATGATATTGTTACGGCTTAAGATTATCTTATTTTTTCAACGACTTTAACATAGCATTTAAAGCAAAAGCTCGATGGCTTTTTTTATTTTTTTCCTCTAACGGAATACTTGCAAAAGAAAGATCTCTATTGCTCAAAGAATAAAACATATGATCATATCCATGCCCTGTGCCTAATATTTTATTTTGCTCTAAATTTGATATCTCGCCAGAGCAAAATCCATAATGCACTTTTATATGTATCTCTTTATTAAATCCTTTTAACAATGAAGAAATAGGCATAGATTGTGAAAAACTGCCTCCATCAATATTTAGATTAACTTTTTCTAAACAGTTTCTTTCAAACTCGATCACACTTTTAATTACAAGACTTTTTGCATCTATAATTTTAATAGTTTCTTTAAGATCATGAATTTCAGTTAAGTCGAGTTCTATTAAAAAACAAACAAAAAAAGCTTGCAAACGCTTTTCATTTTTAAAAATGAAATATTTTTCAAGTTCATTCAATTCTTTTATTAATTTATTTCGATTATTTTCATCATTTTTTGGTTCACCTGCATAGGTTGCAGAGTGCACGCCAGGTAAATAGTTTAACTCAGGCACACAAAGACCAGAATCATCCACTAATATTTTATGAATTGCTTTAAACTCTGAAATTTCTTTATTATCTATTATATATTTTAACGCTGATAAAATTTTAATGAGAGCATTCGATAGAAAATAATCGGAATTTTCAATAGCTTCGATTTGCTGTATGTTTTCGACTTTTTTAAGCTCTACAAGTCCAATTATGTCTTCATTATTATTTAATAAATTAGAAAACTCTTTTAATTTCCCCTGATTACTTGTACAAATAAATATGCTCATTTTCTAACTTCTAATAAATTTAAATTTTTTCTGCAAGTATGCTTCTTTGGCCTGAGTTTTTCCAGTCTTCAATAAATTGGTTGAGACCCTTTTCAGTTAACGGATGTGTATAGAGTTGAAGCAATATTTTAAATGGCAATGTCACCACATCCGCCCCAGAAATAAATGAATCTGTCACATGCCTAGGACTGCGAATGCTTGCTGCAAGTATTTTTGTTTCTACTTTGTTCGCGGAGTATAATGCTTTTATTTCTTTAATAAGATTGACTCCATCTTCGCCAATATCATCAAGTCTACCTATAAAAGGAGAAACATAAGTTGCTCCTGCTTTTGCAGCAAGCAATGCCTGACCTACACTGAAACATAAAGTAACGTTGGTTTTTATACCTTTGCCATTAAGATATTTACATGCTTTAAGTCCTTCCTCAGTCAAAGGAAGTTTAATAACGATACTATTCGCAAGTTTTACAAGTTCTTCTGCTTCCTTTATCATACCTTTAGAATCTAATGAAATAACTTCCGCTGAAATTGGTCCGGGAATTATGTTTATAATTTCGCTTAATACAGTTTTAAAATCTTGTCCTGATTTTGCAATGAGAGTTGGATTTGTTGTTACGCCATCACATACGCCAAGTTCAGCAACTGTTTTAATTTCCTTAATGTCAGCAGAATCGATAAAAATTTTCATAATAGATTCTTTCATAAGTATTAATATTCTGTAAATACACCACTTGTTTGTGTAACTTTAAATCTTGTGGCTGTATTATACAAGAAGTTGTAGCAAAAAACAAAAGGAATTCCAGCCGATACAGATACATCTGTACATAGATTTGCTCCATTCGTTGTCGGATATGAATAGTAATACGTTAAAGTTGGATCTGTGGTTGCACCTGGATAAGTTGTCGCTCCAGCTCCTAAGCCACTAAAATTGTTTCCAATCCAAGTTGAATCCAATCCATACGTTTTGGCGCTTGTCGTGACTCTATACCAATAAGGTCTACAGTTTCCTCCATCAAAATTAAATATTTTCAAATTTGGCACAGCAGTGCTTAGATTTTTGAATATCGCATTACTCGAAGTTCTTGAATACATATAATAAGTCAATGGTCCGCCATTTTTGGTTGCAACTGTAGCGGAACCTTGCAGCCAATTTGAATTTAAATTCGCGGTGGAATTAAATCGATCAACTACTTGATATTTTGCCAGGCTCGCAAAATCTGTTTTATCAACTGTTGTATCTGCGTTGCGTGCTGTATTTATACTCGCAATATTTGCAATTAATAAATCAAAACCATTGATTAAAAATATTTCGCCACCATAGCCCGTGCTCCCATTGGCAGAATTATCACTGATCTGATTTGTTCCATTTGTCCCTTTTTTAACCACGAACAAACTGTTTTGAGTGATTGTTCCATACTGATTTGCATTAGATGTTGCTGTAGCGTCATAACAAGTTGTAGCAGTTGTTCCTGGATTTGCAGTGTTAGACCAGTAAGATGACCAAAACTGGCTTTGAAAGGAGAAAGATTGAGTATCAACTTTGTCTAAATTCTCACTATACACAATATCAATGCCATTTGAAGTTGCTGCATAAGGGATACCATTTTGATTCCAAGCCAATGGAACAAAAAAAGTGGACTCGTCTGCGCTTTTACCGCTGACAAGATTTGGCATAAAAACTGCTGCTAACGAAACGGCGCGAAAATCAGTACAATTATAGGTCGTACACTTATTATATTTTGCTGCTGTAGTTGAGAAATATTCAAAAGGTTTCGGTAAACTTGGATAACTATTTATCACCCCACCAGCAAACTTTCCTAACGTACCAGTAGGAAAAGCTATAAATAAATCATTCTGTGCATCGTATGTTGGAGCTTCAAACCCAAAGGTATACTGGACATCATTTGTTGTATTTGCAGAGTTAAAAGCTGTTGATTGCTTCACAAAAGAATTTGGATCACCTAACCCATATGACATAATCATAATAGTCTGCGAGGACGAGAAATTAGTTGCTACTTTAGTAAGAAATGTTCTTGGTGGAATATTATTATATGTTCCATCCAAATTTGCAGAAGTGTATATTGTTCCATAGACATAATAAAAATTTGTTTCTGAAGATCTTTTAAAAGTTCCAAGTCTTTTTATGGTTTGCTTTCCACCCGAATTTGGAAAAGTAAGAGTTAAATTTTTTAATTGCTGTGCGCTATTTGGAGAACTATAATCATAAAACTTTAATTGGGTGTCTGCATAAGAATCATCAAACGACAGTGCGACAAGTTTACCATCATTTGTAACAGCAATCTCAGTTCCATGCGACGGAACTGAGATGACTGATGCTAAAGTCTGATTCCCACTTGAATCAACCGTATATCGTTGAATACTACCATCGGAGTAATCGTCATTGGCAGCTGTATTTAACAATAAATAACTGGAAGGGGAATCAGAAACAATTGAACCAGGGTACGACAAATTACTACCGATCGGCTGAGGCAACTTTCTCAAACCACATGAATATAAAAATGCTACTACGGCGAACAAAGTTATATTAAAAAAAAAATACTTTCTATTCATTTAATTACTCTACTTCTTCTACAGATTCTATTTGTGTAACAGGGGTGTCGTCGAACTCGCTTGGTGTAGAAACAGAAACAATTTTTTCTTCATCCAAAATTCGCATGAGACAAACGCCTTGCGTCACTCTTCCCATAACACGTAAAGAACTCACTTTAATTCTTAATACGCGACCTGTATTGGTGGTGAGCATGATGTCAGACTCTGCGTTAACCGACATCATACTGATAACATTGCCATTGCGTTCGCTGATTTTAATGGTCTTTACACCTTTGCCACCGCGACTTGTTTTTCTGTATTCTTCGAGCTTACTTCTCTTGCCATAACCATTTTCTGTTACAACCAAGACACACTCGTCTGGACGCACCACTTCAGCTGCCACAACAAAGTCTTTATCTACTTCATCTAAGGTAATTCCTTTGACACCGCGTGCCGTGCGCCCCATACTGCGCACATCGCCTTCACTAAAACGAACCGCTTGGCCGTGAGCCGTTGCAATGACAACTTCGTCTGTACCTGTCGTTATTTTCACAGAAACAAGTGTGTCACCCTCTTCTAATGTAACAGCGCGTAAACCGCCTACACGAATGTTTGAGAATGAAGAAAGCTCGGTTTTCTTAATCACACCTTCTTTTGTTACCATTAGAATATGTTGGTTTTCAGTAAATTCTTTCACAGGTAACATAGCAGTGATTTGTTCGTTACTTGACATTGTAAGTATTTGATTGATTGATTTACCACGGGCAGTAGCAGAAGCTTCAGGTAATTCATACACTTTAAAGCTATAAACTTTACCAAGGTTAGAGAACATCAATACATAATCATGAGTATGTGCATGGAACGTAAATTTAACCACATCATTTTCTTTTAATGCAGCACCTGTTTTACCTTTTCCAGCTCTATTTTGAATTCTAAATTCATCTTGATTGACGCGTTTAATATAACCTGTACTTGAAAAAGTAACAAAAACATTTGCTGGAGGAATAAGACTTGCGATATCAACATCGCCGGCTTCAGTCGCAATTTCTGTTCTTCTTTCATCACCATGAGAATTTTTTAAATTAATAAATTCTTCTTTAGCAATAGCTTTAACTCTTTCAGGTTTTTCGAGAATATCTTTTAAGTCCGCAATTATAACTAGTGTTTCCTTGTGTTCTGCAATAATTTTATCGCGTTCTAATCCTGTTAATTGTGATAAACGCATATCTAAAATTGCAGTGACCTGTTTATCAGACAGAGCATAAGCTGAAATTAATTTTTCTTTGGCATCATCACGGCTATCTGCAGCCCGAATAATACTGACAACTTTATCGATATTATCAACAGCAATTTTTAAACCATCTAATATATGGAGTCTATCTTGTGCTTTGCGTAGTCTAAACGTTGTGCGACGCGTAATCACTTCGAGGCGGTGTTCTAAGAAGTACTCGAGACATTCTTTTAGATTTAGAAGTCGAGGAGCACCACGCACAATACAAACCATATTTACGCCAAAAGAGTCTTGTAAACGGGTTCGCTTATACAGGTGATTTAATAGAACCTCTGCATTTTCGCCTTTTTTAACTTCAATAACGACGCGAATGCCTTCTTTGTTACTTTCATCACGAATATCAGAAATTCCTTGAATTTCTTCTTGCTTGACAAGTTCAGCAATCTTTTCAATCCATGTGAGTTTATTAACTTGGTAAGGAAGCTCTGTCACAATAATTTGTTCTCTACCATTTTTAGTAGATTCGACTGTGGCTTTTCCGCGAACAACTATGCTTCCACGGCCAGTGCGATAGGCATCATGAATGCCTTTTAGTCCGCAAATCATTCCGTATGAAGGAAAATCAGGACCCTTAACATAAGCCATGAGTTGTTCAATTGTAGAACTGCCCTTTTCAATCATGAAAATAAGTGCATCGAGAATTTCAGTTAAGTTATGTGGAGGAATATTTGTGGCCATACCTACAGCAATACCACTCTGACCATTTACTAAGAGCTGTGGCAAAACGGAAGGGAGCACAAGGGGTTGAACTTCGCTATTATCATAGTTTGGGCCAAAATCTACCGTATCTTCTTCAATAGAGCCCATAAGCGATTCTGATATTTTAGCCAAGCGGACTTCAGTGTAACGCATTGCAGCTGGAGAGTCACCGTCGATAGATCCGAAGTTCCCCTGACCATCAATCAGCGGATAACGTAACGAAAAGTCTTGAGCCAAGCGAACAAGAGCATCATAAACAGAAGTATCGCTGTGTGGGTGATATTTACCCAATACATCCCCGACAATACGTGCCGATTTTTTATAGGCTTTATTATGAACATTATTTTGTTCATACATCGCATATAAAACTCGTCTGTGAACAGGTTTCATACCATCACGCACATCGGGGAGAGCACGGCTCACAATAACGCTCATTGCATAATCAAGATATGCATTTTTCATTTCATCATTAATATTTGCAGTAACAACACTCATTTTTTCTTGTGACATAATCTTTTTTCCAAATTATTACTTTTATTTAAGCGTCAAGGTTTCTGACATTTAAAGCATTAGATTCAATAAATTCTTTTCTTGGTGGGACATCGTCACCCATGAGCATAGAAAATATATCATCTGCAGCCATGGCATCTTCAATTGTGACTTGAAGCAATTGCCTTGAGGAAGGTTGCATGGTGGTTTCCCAGAGCTGTTCAGAGTTCATTTCGCCAAGACCCTTGTAACGTTGAATATAAGCACCACTTCTACCGTCAGCAAGTAAAAATTCTCTGAGTTCTACCCATGAAGTAATGACGCGAGATTTTTTATCGTGAGAATATTTTAATGGAAGAGCAAAGGTAGATTCTAATTGCACAGTCAATCGTTTTAATTCTTCAAACTCTGTAGAACTGACAAAATCAAAATCTAATTTAAAATGATATGGCTTTCCTGCAAGCTGAATATCAATTATTGCATGGTACCGATTATGCTCTGAATCAAAATCAACTTTAGCATGGATATGTCCATATTTTAGAACATGCAGTTTCATTTCAGATATCAATTTTTCAAAATCAGCTTTTTTATAAAAAATTTCAGGAGTCAGAAGCGCATGGCTTACTAAATAATTAACAGCTACAGAACTTCTTCTGCGAGAAAGAATACTCGTAATTTTATTTCGACGCTCAACACAAATAAGCATGTTTTTAACAACAGACATTTCAAGTGTTTTTTCATTTCCATCTAAAATCGAAGCATCTTGCATGGCTGTTTCAACCAAAAACTTTTCGAGTTCAGAATCATCTTTTAAGTAGCGCTCAGTTTTTTGTTTTTTATACTTATACAATGGAGGTTGAGCTATATATAAATGTCCACGTTTAATAACTTCTTTCATTTGTCTATAAAAGAAAGTTAATAAAAGAGTTCTAATATGCGCTCCGTCAACGTCCGCATCTGTCATGATAACTATTTTATGATAACGAAGTTTAGCAATATCAACTTCGCTGTCATGTCTGCCTATGCCTGTTCCAAGCGCTTGTACGAGCAAACGAATTTCTTGGTTTGAAAGCATTTTGTCTGTTGTTGCCTTTTCGACGTTTAAGATCTTTCCTTTTAAAGGTAAGACAGCTTGCGTTTTTCTATCACGCCCTTGTTTTGCAGAACCACCTGCGGAGTCACCTTCCACAATAAATAACTCACAATTTGCAGGATCTCTATCTTGGCAATCTGCAATTTTGCCCGGCAATCCTCCAAGATCGAGTGCGCTTTTACGACGAGTGAGTTCTTTTGCTTTACGTGCAGCAATACGCGCTCTTGCTGCATCTACAATTTTAGCAACAATTTTCTTAGCTACATCTGGATGTTCATGAAAATAATCACTCAATTTTTCATTCAGTGAACTTTCAACTAAAGTACGAATACGTGAGTTTGCTAATTTATTTTTGGTTTGTCCTTCGAATTGCGGATCACGTAATTTAACGTGCACAACACCTGTTAGACCCTCACGGATATCTTCTGGTGAAAGACCTTCTTTGAGATTTTGTACACCTTTATCGCCCGAAGCCAATTGATTTATGACACGGGTGAGTGCAGCTCTTAATCCGGTTAAATGGGCTCCACCTTCAGCTGTATTGATATTGTTTGCATACGAATAAACACTTTCAGAATAACTATCATTCCATTGCAAAGCAATTTCAATAACTGTTTCTTCTTTTTCAGTGTTCATGTAAATAGGTTTTGGATGAATAACGACTTTACTTCTATTTAAATACTCAACAAAACTAACTAAACCACCTTCATATTTAAACTCTTGTGTTTTATCTTTAATTTCATCGATAAGGCGGATGCAAATACCTTTATTTAAAAAAGACAATTCACGTAACCGGCCACTTAAAAAATCAAAGCTAAATTCTGTTGTTTCTTGGAAAATAGTAACATCAGGTTTAAATGTCGTTGTCGTACCATGATGAGTTGTATCACCAATTTTACGAACACTAAAAACTGGAATACCGCATTTGTATTCTTGTTCATAAACACCGCCATTTTTCTTTACTTCGACACGACAATAACTCGATAAAGCATTGACAACCGAAGCGCCCACTCCGTGAAGACCGCCTGAGGTCTTGTAAATTTCATTATCAAATTTACCGCCCGCATGAAGAACAGTCATAACAACTTCAAGAGCACTTTTACCTGAAGGGTGTTTATCTACAGGAATACCGCGCGCGTTGTCAGACACAGTCACGCTTCCATCTAGGTGTAAAGTGATATCGATTTGAGATCCATGCCCTGCTAAAAACTCATCAATAGAGTTGTCAACAACCTCATAAATAAGATGGTGAAGACCGACTGTACCCGTATTTCCGATATACATTCCAGGCCTTTTTCTAACAGCCTCTAAGCCTTCTAAAACCGTGATATTAGAAGAACCATATCCATCATCATTTTTTTCATTGTTTTTAGGATCGCAAACAAACATATTGTGTTTTTTAAACATAGCTCTTTTCTTCAATCAAAAAATTTAAACTTTAAAACCTTAAACAAAATTAGAAACGTGCAGGAACAAGTAGATAGAAAACTTCAATTCCTCTGAGTTCTTCGCCTGTAATTTTAACAGGTCTATTCATATTTTCCCAAGCAAATTGCACGCGAGATCCTGAAATAACACCTAAAATACCTGTTATTAAAGAACCGTTGTAGTTTACCTCAAATGGAGAAGATATGGACGAATTCATTTCTATAACTTCTTCACCTTCTTTTTGACCAGGAGTTGAACTTGCCATAGTCAATAAGGAGTTTTCAAAGTGTAGCTTCATAATTTTATTTTTATCTGCAAATAGAAGCGAACGCTTTACACTATCTTGTATAGATTTAAGATCAACTTGTATTTCCATATTAATTTTTTGAGGAATAGCTGCTTCATATGGAGGATATTGTCCTGCAATACATTTAGCAAACATAGTGTATTCAGGTGTTTCTACAGCAAAAAAGAGTTCTTTATTATGCCATCTTAAAAGAAATTCTGTTTCAGGCTCAAGACCAGCGACTCTTTTGAGTTCTTCGAGGGCTTTTCTTGGCACAAGAACTTGGCTTGCATCAAGATTTTCAATATTTACACCTTCAAATAAAGTGGATTTGGCAAGACGCAATGCATCACTTGCTACCGCATGTAAAACGGCTCCTTTTTCGGTGTCTTTTTCTGCCCAAATAAGAGCACCATTAGCATAAAAACGATTGTCGTCCACAGAAACAAAATCTTTAAAGCTGGAAACAAATTTTTCAATTTGATTTCCTTTGATTTTAACTGTTGTTCCTGTTTCTGGGACATCAATATTGCTTAAGGTCTGGTCCTGAACAAGCTGTATTTTTGCTGAACTTCTTCCACAACGAAGATGAATACGTGAAGGAAGCTCTGCTTTTAAAGTTACTTTTGTAGATGGAAGCTGCTTAACATAATCTGAAAATTGCTTACCAGAAACCTTTATTACGCCAAAACCTGTGTGAGGGGTATCGATTTCACATTTTATAGATAAATTGTGGCTTATAGAAGAAATAATAACTTTTTTATCACCCGAGAATGATAATTGTACCCATCCTATATCGGGATCTATTTGAGCAGCACTTACAGCAAGTAAAGCTGCTGCCAATTTGTCTCTTTCAAACTCTGCAGAAATTTCTGAGTTTAATCCTTGGACTTCGGATGAAAAAAAACGATAGCACTTTTTAAACATGTGTCCACCTTTGAAGAAGTTCACGTATACAACATTTTGCTTAACCTATTGTCAACCGCTCTTCAAGCAAGAGATCTTGAGAACACCTTCTTATACACTTATTAAGAAATAGAATCTCTTTTTTATTAGAAGTAGTAGTAGGCTACCCCACTTTTTGTGGATAACTTAAAGAGCTCTTGACCTAAACAAGGATAATAAAAGACAATAAAGGAAATAAAAAGACTAAAAAAGATGTGGATAACGTGTGGATAACATGTGGATAGAGTGTGGATAAGTCAAAATATCTGTGGATAAGTCGATGCGCAAAAAAATAGCAAAGAGGTTGTCCACACGTTGTCCACACGTTATCCACACGTTATCCACATTAGAAAATTTCTATGTGAAGAGGTAAAGGTGGGGTAGTTTGCTTGAAAAAGTAGAATGTGGATATGTGGATAACTCTATTCTTTTATGTGGATAACTTTTTATAAAAACCTTGAAAATCATTCTAAAATATGGAAAAAGTGCGATCACTTATGTAGGTATGTTACCATGTGGATAACATGTGGATAAGTCGTTTAAGAAGCGAATATGAAACAAAAATCATCGGAGATACATGTGGCAAAAGTTTTACCCTTTTCTGAAGAATCTCTAACTTTCTGTGCAAAAGCACTTAAGTCGGATTCATTAGTCGCATTTCCAACAGAAACTGTTTATGGACTCGGTGCAAACGCCCTAAGCGAAAAAGCAGCTGAAAAAATCTTCAGTGCGAAAGGACGGCCTAAATCAGATCCACTTATTGTTCACATAAGTTTTATGCGTCAAGCAGAAAGTTTAACAAATATGTCAGAATTTCAAAGACAATGTTTTGACGTTCTTGGTACAAAATTTTGGCCCGGTCCACTGACAATAATTGTTAAAGCATCAAATATTGTTCCAAAAATTATCACTGCAAACGGTGATTCGATTGCACTTAGAATTCCTGCAAATAAAGTAGCGCAAGAATTGCTTAAGCAAGCAAATATTCCAGTCGCAGCTCCGAGTGCAAATCGCTTTGGCCATGTGAGCCCAACAACAGCAAAACATGTATATGATGATCTGAGTGACTTCGACGATCTTTATATATTAGATCATTCAGAAAATTGTTCTATTGGAATCGAATCTACAGTCATAAAAATATTTGAAAAAAACAAAATAGCGTTATTAAGACCAGGAGCTATTAGCTCGCTGCAGATTAAAAGTGAATTAAATAAAGAAAAAATCAATTTTAAGTTTGAGATTTTGCAAAGAGTCGTTAAAATACAAGATATTGAAAAAAGCGCTAATATATCAATGGAATCACCTGGTCAATTGCTTACGCATTATGCTCCTACAATTGAAGCATTTATAGTTACCAATCAAAGTAAAAGTGAAAACTTCGGACAAACGTTCTCGAAAGAATTCTTAAATTCTTCTGTTATAATTGATTTTAACCAAAAAAATGCATCTTTAATGAAGAGTTCTTTAAAATATATTGATTTGTCTAGTCGAGGAGACTTCGATGAAGCAAGTCAGAATTTATTTTCATATTTAAGAAATGCGGAGAAAATAGAAGGTGCGAAATATATTTTATTACCAGACTTAATTGAACAAAATAATGAAAAAAGTTTTGGAGTATTTGATAGAATATATCGAGCAGCCTCTGGAAAATATATCAATATTATTTAATTTGATTGCATGATCTGATCTATTTTTCTTTTAATTTGGACAAAGTTTCCTCTAAAATCATCATCTCTTTCTAAAGATTCTTTTACTTTTGACATAGCATGAAGAACGGTTGTGTGATCTTTTTTGCCGAACGCACTTGCGATTGCAACAATTTGTAGACCAATCATTTCTTTTGCTAAAAACATCGCAATATGTCTAGCAACAACAAATTTTTGTTGACGGCTTTGCCCCATTAAATCAGACATTTTTATTTGAAAATGATTTGCTACAACCTTTTGAATAGCTGCAATATCAATTGTAGATTCAACTGAGCCTGTAGGAAATCTTCTCTTTAAAATTGCTGTTACGGACTCTATAGTTGGACTACGTCCTGTCATATGTTGATTCATTAATAGATCTTTAAGCAGTCCTTGAATTTCTCTAACATTCGTTTTTGCATGGGTGGCAATAAGAAATGAAATTTCTTGATTTATTTTTAAACCAATTAAGTTTGCTTTAGTTTCTATAATAGCAACCCGGTCTTCAAACCCAGGTGGTTCAATATCAACAAGTAAACCTTGTAAGAAACGGCTTTTTAATCTTTCCTCAATATTTGGAATATCTTTTGGAAACTTATCGCTTGTGATAACGATTTGCTTCCTTTTTTGATAAAGTTCGTTAAAAGTGTGAAAAAATTCTATTTGGCAAGCATCTTTTTTTTCTAAAAATTGTATGTCGTCTACAAGTAAAACGTCACAAGCACTGTATTTCATACGCACTTCGTCCATTTTACCCACGCGAATACCTCTGTGGATCACATCATTCACAAAGTCTTCACTTGTAATATAAAGTATTTTTGCCTCAGGAATTTTATGTTGTATTTCATTACCAACTGAATGGAGTAGGTGAGTTTTTCCTAAACCTGTTGCTCCATAAATAAACAAAGGATTTGATAAGTTCCCGGGATTTTTCGCAACTGCTTCACAGGCTGAGTATGCAACAAGATTGCTTTCACAACGAATAAAAGTGCTAAAATTTTGTGAAGCATCAAGAGTTCTTGGTTTTTCATTATTTTGGGTAATCAACTCAGGAGATTCTTTATTGACTTGGTTAGATTCTTCTAATTTTGGTTGAACAAAGTTTTCTTGTAGGATTTTTCCTTTTGTTTTCTTCTTTTTTTCAGAATAATATATATTATCATCTGGAAAAAGCGTAATCTCATCTCTTATTTCTGGAAATGATGACTGAGGACTGTTTTTCTGTTGTTTGAGTTCAATAGGTTGAGAGTCAATTTTAAATGTAAATTCTGAACCAAAGCATTGTTTAGCTATTTTTTCAATTTCATCAATTTTTGGAGATATAAATTGATCTCGATAAAACGGATCTGCACATGAAGATATTATAGTGTTTCCATCAATACGTATTGGGGTCACTAACTTGGCAATTTTAGTGGCTGTTGATTTTGAAAGTCCAAGCTCAACAAAGCGAATGCGTAGTTTTTCAGAAAAAATTTGATTGAAATCTCTATCTAACAT